>JAKSUO010000001.1 GCA_024408895.1 Alphaproteobacteria bacterium
TAAGGTTTTGACTTTTGATAAACCGTAGCGTTTACCGTTGAACGAATAGCGCTCAAAATCGCAGTTTCCGGTGCGATTAATCTGTTCAATTAGCATACCGAATACCGACAGCAAATCAGCTGACTGTCCGTATTTTTCATCTAAGGTAACGGCGTCACGGCGTGTTTTTTCGTTTTTTGTGCTGACACGATATTGCGGAACGCCGTTCTCATAAAACAATTCTTTGGTGCGTTTATGGGTAAAGGATTTTGTTTTAGTGAAATAGTCTTGCGGTTTAAATGTATCCTTATGGTATGTGCCGACTGCGTGGTACATTCCCGAAAACGGATACAGCGCGCCGAACACGCCGGCTGTGGATATTGTTGTTTTCACATCATAATCTTTGTTATTGAAAAATCCATAGATCAACGTTTGCTCACAGGCATCAAAAGGACCGATGGAGGTTTTCATAAAATGTTTGATTTGTAACGCTTGAGCCGGTTTCAGCAGACCGAAAAACACAACTCCAAAAAAAATTAATCTTTTCATACTTTAGCCATTCATTAAACAATTTTTCCTACAATAGCAGAAAATTTCAGATTATAAAGGAAAAAATTCATGTCCAAAAAAGTTTTATTATTGTACGGCGGGTTTTCAGCTGAACGTGATGTTAGCATAAGTTCCAAAAATGATATTTCCGCTGCACTGAAAAGTAAGGGGTATAGTGTTGTTGAACACGATTTAACGGATGTCCGCAGTTTTTTACAAGTTTTGGATGAGGAAAAGCCTAATGTCGTATATAATGGGTTATATGGTAATTGGGGAGAAGACGGCGAAATACAAGGCCTTTTGGATATGTTGCAAATTCCTTATACTCATTCGGGGGTGGCTGCTTCCGTTTTGGGTATGAATAAGCATTTGACCAAAATTTTGGCCGCGAATCTGGGAGTTAAAGTTGCCGATGGCGAATATAAAACGGCGCGAGAATACTTTGAAAAAGGGACTTCTGTGCCTTATCCGTATGTCATTAAGCCGGTTAGCGACGGTTCCAGTGTCGGGGTATTCATTGTGAAAAATGCTGATGATGCTCGTAAGGTCAGCTATCCGAATAAAAGTGTTGCCGTCTTGATTGAAAAATATGTAGACGGCCACGAACTGACGGCTATGTGCCTTAATGGAAAAGCGCACGTTGTAACCGAATTAAAGGCAAAAAACGAGTTTTATGATTATAATGCCAAATATACTAATGGCATAACTTGCCATGTTTTGCCTGCGCAAATTCCTGATGAGGCGGTAAAAACTTGTTTGCATTATGCCGAGGTTATGCATAAAGCGGTTAATTGTAACACGCTTTCGCGCTGTGATTTTCGTTATAATGAAACGGATGGTGTCGTCTTCTTGGAAATTAATACAAATCCGGGTATGACATCACTGTCTTTGGTGCCGGAACAGGCAAAATATATCGGCATAGGTTATGCTGATTTATGCGCTGAACTGGTTGAAAATGCCACATATCGCAAAATAAAGTAATTAAAAAATTGTATGGCAAAAATCACGGTTAAGATGTTTATTATGATAATAACCGTATGGGCAGGGATACGGCAATGAGGCAAATAACGTATGATACTCTGCTTGCCGAGGTATTTATAAAATAATCTAAAATATTGCTTGCACATTGGCGTAAGTTGGTATAAAAAAAGTAAAAATATCGTTAAATTATGGAGAAATGCAAAATGTTTGCAAAACTGTTAAGAATGTTTTCAGCCGATATGGCGATTGATTTAGGCACGGCCAACACACTTGTGTATGTGCGTGGGCGCGGTATTGTTTTGAACGAACCGTCCGTGGTTGCTATTGAAGAATATAAAGGCCGTAAGCGCGTTCTGGCTGTTGGCAATGAAGCAAAACGTATGCTCGGACGTACGCCGGGGAATATTCATGCCATTCGGCCGTTGAAAGATGGCGTGATTGCTGATTTTGAAATTGCCGAAGAAATGATAAAATACTTCATCTGCAAAGTTCATAATCGTCGGACATTTGTGACACCGTTAATCGTAATTTGTGTGCCGAGCGGCGCAACGGAAGTTGAAAAACGTGCAATTAAAGATTCTGCTTATCAAGCCGGCGCACATAAAGTCCAACTGATTGAAGAACCTATGGCGGCAGCTATCGGCGCCGGTTTGCCGATTACCGAACCATCCGGAAATATGGTTGTAGATATTGGCGGTGGCACAACCGAAGTCGCCGTTTTGTCACTGAAAGGTGTTGTTTACGCACGTTCCGTTCGTGCCGGCGGTGATAAAATGGATAGTGCTATTGTGAATTACATTCGCCGTAATAAGAATTTGTTGGTTGGTGAAAGCAGCGCCGAAAAAATCAAAAAGGAAATAGGGTCTGCTTGTCCGCCGGAAGAAGGTGAAGGACGTAGTGTGGGAATCCGTGGCCGTGATTTGGTAAACGGAGTGCCTAAGGAAATAGAAATTACCGAACGTCAGGTTGCCGAAAGTTTGATGGAACCGGTTGCCGATATTGTGGAAGCGGTCAAAATTTCTTTGGAAAACACGGCACCGGAATTGGCGGCTGATATTGTGGATAAGGGTATTATCCTAACAGGCGGAGGAGCTTTGTTGGCTAATTTGGATAAGGTCATTCGCAAAGCAACCGGATTGCCGGTTTCTATTGCCGAAGATCCGCTGTCTTGCGTTGCTCGCGGTTCGGGTAAAGCTTTAGACGAATATAGTCGGTTGAAAGAAGTATTATCCAGTATGGATTAAGCAAAAGATAAACAAATTATATAGGGAAAATAATAATGTGGCGGCGCGGTGTTCTGCTTATAAAATTCAGAGAACTTAAAGATATTTTGCGTCGCTCGTTTGTTGTTATTTTATTTATTGCTTCTTTCCTGTTCATATTAATATCCAAAGTTGACGGTGTGGTTGTGGAAACAGCGCACGGTTTGGTGATGGATGCAACAGGTCCGATTATGCAGGTGGTTGAATTTCCGTCGCGCATTATACATCGGGTGTACACATATTTCTATGATATCGGACGTATTTATACAGATAATCGCGAGTTGCGCGAAGAAAATAAACAAATGCTTATTTTGCAAAACAAGGTGCGTACACTGGAAGTTGAAAATCAACTTTTGAGCAGGTTGTTAAATTATACCCCGCCGGAAGATGCTACTTTTATCAGTGCTAAAATCATTGCCGAATCGGGGGACAATTTTACTCATATGCTATTGGTCTATATTGGTGATGAACCGGTTAAAAAAGGTCAGATTGTTTTGGGTAACGAGAGCGTTATCGGACGGGTTGATAAAGTGAGCGGACATTATGCCAAAGTGATTTTGGTAACCGATATTAATTCCAAAATTCCGGTTGTGGTTGAGCGCACGCGCGCTCGCGGCATTTTGGCCGGAGATAATACGGTGGCGCCAACCTTGTTGTTTACACGAGAAACGGCGGACATTCAAGAAGGTGATGTTGTTGTTACCTCCGGTGTGGGCGGAATGTTTCCGGCCGGGTTGCCTATCGGCTTTATAAGCTCAATTTCCGGACGCGAAATCAGTGTGGAAACAATGGCCGATATTAGCCGTGTTGAATATGTACGCATTGTTGATTATGGTCTTTCAAACGAAGAAGAAATCCGTAAAGATTTTTTTGAAAGCAAAGACGATGCGCGATAGTTGGCATGAAAAAATCAGGAGTTTTTTGTTGCATCGTATTCCGTTGATTGCAACCTTGATTTTGATGTTTATTTTTTTTATGCCGATTAATTCTGTGAGGTTAAATTATTTTCGGCCGACGGTTGGTGTAATTTGCGTTTATTATTGGACACTCAAACGCGGTTATATGTTTAGTTACGTTTCGGCTTTTGTGGTCGGACTTTTGATGGATGTTTACAGTTCTTCACCGCTCGGGCTGAATATAGTATTTATGATGCTGTTGGTGTCGGTGATAAATTGGCTTGCTCGCTATTTTCAATCGGCGTCTTTTAATGTTTGTTGGGCACTGTTTGCGGCGGTTGAATTAGGGCAAATTTTGTTAAAATGGTTGGCTTTGACAATTTATTTCGGACGTTTGGTAGTATTAAGCGAAGTTATGATAAGTTATTTTTCAACGCTGATGTTTTATCCGCTGATTGTTTGCCTTAATGTGTGGGTGCAAAATCATTTTTTGCCGCAGGAGAGGATAAATGAATAGTGCCGATAACGAAAAAATCAGAATCCTCGGAAGGCGCGTTATTGCTCTGATTATATTAAATTTGTTGGCGTTTATCACAATTGCCGGCAGGTTGTATTATCTGCAAGTTTATGAAGCGGATAAATATAAAGTTATGTCTGATGAAAATAGAATTTCAACCAGATTTTTAGTGCCTCCTCGTGGTGTAATTTATGATCGTAACGGTGAAATTATTGCAAAAAATGAGCAGGATTTTCAAGCGTTGTTAATTGCCGAACAAACTTCGGATATTGAACAAACTCTGGATACATTTAAACAAATTATCCCGCTTACCACAGAAGAAGAAAAACGTATTTTGAAAGATATCAAAAACAAAAGACGATTTATTCCGATTAAATTAAAAAGCGATCTTAATTGGGAGGAAGTGTCAAAAATATTGCTGCATGCACCGGATTTGCCGGGGGTGGAAATTAATGAAGGATTGAGCCGTATGTATCCGTATTCTGAATTGTATTCTCACGTTGTAGGTTATATCGGACCAATCTCAAAAGACCAAAAGGATATTAATCCGATGTATATGGTGCCGGGATTTAAAATCGGCAAGTCAGGATTGGAAAAATATTTTGATTATAAATTACAAGGAAAAGGCGGAACAGTTAAACTGGAAGTTAATGCTTACGGCAGAGTAATGAAAGAAATAGAACGCAGTGCCGGCGAACAGGGCGAAAGTATGACAATCACCATAGATTCAAGATTGCAAGAAGCTGCTTATTCTGCGTTTGGTGATGAAAGCGGTGCTGCAGTTGTTTTAGATGTTAGAACCGGAGAAATATTGGCTTTGGTTTCTAAACCGTCGTTTGATCCTAACCTTTTTACCAATGGCATAAGCTATAAACATTGGAACGAATTGCTTTATAACGAACGAACTCCATTGGTAAATAAGGCCGTTTCCGGTCAATATTCACCGGGATCTACTTTTAAAATTGTGGTGGCATTAGCGGCATTGGAAGCGGGAATAATTAACGAAGGAACGCATTTTTATTGCTCCGGCGGAATGGATATTGGCGATATTCGCTTTCATTGTTGGAAACATTCCGGACACGGAAGCTTAAATGTAGTTGAAGCCTTAAAATATTCTTGTGATATTTTCTTTTATGAAACATCTTTACGCACGGGAATTGATAAAATTCATGATATGGCCTTAAAACTCGGTTTGGGTAAAAAGTTTAATATCGGGTTGGATAACGAAAAAGAAGGTTTGATTCCTACATCAGGATGGAAAAAGGAAAAATATGGCCTTAATTGGGCGCCGGGAGATGCCGCCAATTCCGGTATCGGACAAGGATATGTTATGGTAACGCCGTTGCAATTGGCAACAATGTTGGCGCGTGTGGTAAACGGTGGCTATGCTGTTGAACCGACGTTTATTAAACCGACAAAAGAAGAATTAAAAAAGGTAAAAAGGTTGCCTATATCCACTCGCAATATAGAATTGGTTAAGCAAGGAATGTTTGAAGTGGTTAATAGTGTTGACGGCACGGCAAGACAAGCCAAATTTAATATCAACGGTGCTAGAATGGGCGGAAAAACCGGCACAACACAAGTACGACGTATTTCAATGAAAGAGCGGTTAAGCGGTATTATAAGTGATTCAAGATTGCCGTGGAAGCTGCGTAATCATGCTTGGTTTATGGGGTTTGCGCCGGTAGATAATCCGCGCTATGCCGTTGCGGTTATTGCAGAACACGGGTCTTCGGGGGCCGGCGTGGCGGCACCGATTGCCAGCAAAATTTTAGCAACGGCTGTAAAACTTGATATAAAATAGAGGTTATAATGGAATACGGTAATTTCGGATATCAACAACAAAGCTGGAAAGATAAAATTTTTCGGATGAATTTTATATATTTGCTTTTAATTTTTTTATTGGCTTGTGTGGGAACTGTGACGCTTTATTCCGCAGGTAACGGTAATTGGGAACCGTGGGCAATGAAACATATTATGCGTTTTATATTGGCAGTTATTTTAATGTTTATTTTGGCGCTGACAAATGCGCAAAAGTATTATAAATGGTCGTATGGCTTTTATTTTATATCTTTGGTATTATTGTTAGTGGTGGAAATTTTCGGTCATATCGGGATGGGCGCGCAACGTTGGATCAATTTGGGATTATTTAAAATTCAACCGTCCGAGTTAATGAAAATAGGAATTGTATTGTTTTTGGCGCGCTACTTCAGTTCAATTACAATACAAGGAATTCAATCAGTGCGTAGCTTGGTTATTCCGGCAATCTTTACTTTGCTGCCGGTTTCTTTGATTATGTTGCAACCTGATTTAGGCACGTCTTTAATGGTTTTGTTCACGGCAGCGATTATGTTTTTTGCCGTGGGCGTGCAATGGTGGAAATTTGCTATTGTAGGCGGAGTGGTTGGCGCAATTTTGCCGGTTGCGTGGAATTTTTTACATGAATATCAGCAAAATCGCGTCTTGACGTTCTTAAATCCGGAAAGAGATCCGCTCGGTGCCGGCTATCATATTATACAATCAAAAATTGCTTTTGGTTCAGGGGGAATATTCGGAAAAGGTTTTCTGCACGGAACACAAACTCATCTCAATTTTTTACCGGAGAAACATACGGATTTTATCTTTACTATGTTTTCTGAAGAATTTGGTATGTTGGGTGGTTTGGCTGTTTTATTTGCCAATTTGCTGATAATTGCTTTGGGGTACGTTTTTGCCTTCAGGGCGCGCAGCTATTTTGCTAAGCTGACGATTATCGGCTTAAATACAAATTATTTCTTGTATGTCTTTATTAATATGGCAATGGTGATGGGTTTATTGCCGGTTGTGGGCGTGCCTTTGCCGTTGATTTCATACGGCGGTACAGTGATGTTTTCTATTATGGCCAGCTTCGGCATTATTTTATGTATGTCTGTTAATGATACAAAAATATTTTTTGATGAAATATAAATATTTAGCGGTGGGCGCGTAATTTATTCGCACCGCCGGCAAGGCGCATGATGGCGCGTTCCGCACATAAATCGGCCGGCATTTCCGTTGTTTTGCAATCACGTTCACAATCATAGAGCACGGACAAGGCTGCTAAAAGCTGCTCTTTGTGCCATATTTGTAATTGTTTTTTGTAGGAATCCTTACGATAAAATATCAGTGGCGGGCGCATGTCTTGAATAACTTTATCGGTTGTTTTACCGCTTTCAAGTTGCGCAACACTGTCTAATAATTTTAGAAAATGGTAGGAAATTTGCCGAATAACAGTTGCCGGTTCTTCGCCTTCGTTCAGCAAACGATTGAACATATTGCAGGCTTTGCTGACTTCACCTTCTGCCGTGTAATAGCACAAATCTTCAAAGTTGGCACCGGTCACATCACTGATTGCAGCCTTAACATCTTCTGTTGTTACGACATTTTTTTTACCCATATACATAGCAAGTTTATCAATTTCTCCTTGATTTATTTTGCAATCCGGCGAAAGTCTGGCGCATAAAAATTGCATGGTTTGAGGAGTGGTTGTCAACCCTTTTTCTTGCAACATTCTTGCCGTATCTTGTGCAATATCAGCTTCTCTGTCTTCATAACATCCGACGGTGATGATATCTGTTCTTTCTTTGGCCCATACGATAATTGAAGATTTTGTATTCATGGTTGATGATGTCAAAACAAGCAAGTTTTCGCTTGGCGAATTCGGCAACATATCTTTTAAAAAAGGTGCTAATGTATTATCAGCATTTTTTACAACAATAACGCGCCGACCACCCATTAGCGATTGGGCATGAAATTCAGCATAAATTTCGCCGCCGTCTTTGGATATTGTATCCATATCCAATTGCGAACAGTTAAAGGAATCGTTGGCGTCACCGCAGATTGATTTTACGCATTTTCCCAACAATGTTGCAATTTCACCATCATTCGGCCCAAAAAGCACAACACACTTTACCGCCGAATCGGGATGCATACAAAAATTTTCAAATTGTGCGGACTTAAAATTCATCAGGATTACCACGCTTGGTTTTAACCGAATGGAAATAAGCACCAATCCTTATGGATATATCATTTGCTAAAATTTTAGCACCGTCTTTTTCCACTTTTTTCTTATCAATTGTGGTTGAATAAGGATTATCCAACAAGTCATAGCTTAAAAAGATGAATGTTTGCCCGTTGACAAGTTGGCCGCTTTCTCTGTCCCATAGCGAATAAGCAAGTGTGTATTTTATCTTTTCGCGTGTGGCGGTAATGTCGTTACGCAATGCTTGTTCGGTGACACGGCTGTTGACAGGTTCTAATTTCAGAAAGTATTTGGCATTTTTAGGTGTTCCATAAGGGTTTAATGTATCCATTAATTCGTTTTTAACCAACTGGCCGATACGGTCAGTTGCGCCTTCAATTTTGATTTGAGCCATTTCCTGCACGATATTGGTATCAAATTTGTTGTTATAATACCACAAATGATTGCCGGACGTTTTTTCAACGTATAAAGGCTCAAACCCACAGGAACTCAGTGCACAGATTAAAAATGCCAAAATACATATTTTTTTATATAACAATGTTTACAATCCTTCCCGGTACGACAATGATTTTTTTAACGGTTAAATCTTTAATTTGCCGTGCAACATTATCCAGTTTCAGCGCAGTGTTTTGGATATCTTCTTTAGAAGCTGTTTTGGCAACGTTGATTGTGCCTCGCATTTTCCCGTTTATTTGGACGGCAATTGTAACAGTTTGGTCTTCTGCCAGTTTGGCATCACCTTCCGGCCATTTTTCGGTAATTATTAAGGTGTTATACCCCAGACGCGCCCACATTTCTTCGGCTAAGTGCGGGGTGAACGGTGTTAATAATTTTAGCAGAGTTTCATACAACTGTGCCGGAATTTTTTCCATAGCCGACAAATAGTTGACGTATGTCATTAAAGAAGAAACGGCCGTATTAAATTTCATCTGATCAATACGCTCGGTAACCTCTAAAATACATTTGTGCATAGCACGGATATCTTCTTCTGTGGCTTGCGTGTTGGTATCGCATACTTTTGAAAACAGTGAGTAAACTTTGCTGACAAAGCGATAAACACCGTTTAAGCTTTCTTCCGACCACGAGGCAACTTGGTCAAACGGCCCGATAAACATTTCATACAAACGGAATGTATCGGCACCGTAATTTTCAACAATTTCATCCGGATTGACAACATTACCGCGAGATTTACTCATTTTTTCGCCGTCAGCCGCTAAAATCATACCGTGAGAAGTGCGTTTTTGGTATGGCTCCGGCATAGGAACGTAGCCGCAATCATACAAGAATTTGTACCAGAAACGAGAATAAAGCAAGTGTAAGGTTGTATGTTCCATACCACCATTGTACCAATCCACATTCATCCAATACTTCAAAGCTTCTGGAGAGGCAAACTCTTTATCGTTGTGTGGATCGCAATACCGCAAGAAATACCACGATGAACCGGCCCAGTTAGGCATAACATCGGTTTCACGACGTGCGTGAGCGCCACATTTCGGGCAAGTGGTATTAACCCATTCGCTGGCATTAGATAATGGTGAATCGCCGTTATCATTCGGACGATAATCCGGAACATTTGGTAAGGTTAACGGCAGTTGGTCTTCAGGAATTGGTTGCCAACCGCAATGTTCGCAATAAACCATAGGAATCGGCTCACCCCAATAGCGTTGACGAGAGAACACCCAGTCGCGCAGTTTGAAATTGACTTTCGGCTGTCCGAAACCTTTGTCTTGGGCATATTTAATTGCCGCGGTCATTGCTTCTTTTTTATCCATACCGTCCATAAAGCCGGAATTGATGTGGACACCGTCTTCTTCCCATGCTTCTTTGCTGATATCTCCGCCGGCCAACACTTGAATAATCGGCAGATTGAACACTTTGGCGAAGTCATAGTCGCGTTGGTCGTGTGCCGGAACCGCCATAATGGCGCCGGTACCGTAGCCGGTTAAGACATAATCGGAAATAAATACCGGAATTAAAGTGTCGGTATAAGGATTTCGTGCTTTAATGCCTTTTAATTCAACACCGGTTTTGGAGGTATCGGAAGTGCGTTGCAATTCGGATTTTTTGGCCGTTTCATTCACATAATTTTGCACTTCAGAGGAATTTTCAAAGCGGTTTATCAGTTCTGCTACCAACGGATGTTCCGGCGCCATAACGCAATAAGTCACGCCGAAGGTCGTGTCCGGACGCGTGGTATATACCACCATCGGTTTGCCTAAGCTATTGCCGCTATTGTCTGTTAATTCAAATGTCAGCTCTGCACCTTCCGAACGTCCAATCCAGTTGATTTGAGTTGTTTTAACGCGGTCAATAAAATCAACCGTATCCAAGTCATTAATCAATCTGTCGGCATATTTGGTAATGGCAAGCATCCACTGTTCTTTATCACGACGAATTACTTCAGCGCCACAACGCTCACAATGTCCGTTAATAACTTCTTCATTAGCCAAACCGACTTTGCAAGACGGACACCAGTTAATCGCCATCTTGTCCTTATAAGCCAAGCCGTGTTTCCAAAATTGAATAAACATCCACTGTGTCCATTTGTAATATTCCGGATCGCAAGTGTTGAAACATCTGTCCCAATCAAACGAAAAGCCAAGCGATTTCAGTTGACGGGTAAAGTTTGCAATGTTTTCTTTAGTGGAAACAGCCGGATGCACACCTGTTTTGATTGCATAATTTTCTGCCGGCAGACCAAAAGCATCAAAACCCATCGGATACAGAACATTGAAACCCTGCATACGTTTTTTGCGCGCAATTGTATCAAGTGCGGTATAAGAACGTGGATGGCCGACGTGTAAGCCGGCACCGGATGGATACGGGAATTCAACCAAAGCGTAAAACTTAGGCTTATTGTAATCAATATCTACCTTATATGCTTTTTCTTCTTCCCAAATTTTTTGCCATTTTGCTTCAATAGTGCGGAAATTGTAGCGTTCTTCATTTTGCCAATCTTTGCGCCACTCTTCCCAAGTTTCTTTTCCGTTATAACGGGCTTTTCCAGACATTACAAACCTCTTAAATTATATAAAAAAATCACAACTTGTGCCACACTAGCATATTATTTTGCGAATTTCAACGTTTATGAGTATTATACACAAACATAAAGGTTATTAATTAAATGAAACAAAAATCGTTTTTGGAAAAGCGTAAAGTGTGTATATTAACGAAAAAATAACGCTTGTGCCATAGGATGATTGTAAGAGGAAGACAATGAACGATAAGGCTTTTTTGCAATATGCCATGGAGCAATCTTTTATTTTTCCACAAGTTGGTACTGCGGAAATTGCCGTGTTGAGTCGCAGTTTGGAAAAAAATGCCGGGTATACTTTTACCGACAATCGGCATCCGCATATTATGCCGTATTCTCTACCTGTTGCCATGACCCGCAAATATACCAAGTCCGCCTTATATGATATTAGACACAATGCGCGGCTCTATACCGAATATAATCTCTTAAAGCATGATTTGTCCGAAAATATTATTATGCCGGCCGAGTTTGCAGAATTGAGTAAAGCCAAACAAGTTTTGGATTTGGATAATGTCAGCCGGCAGGCGGCACAAAGAAAGAAAATCACCGCAACGATTTTTCCGTCAGCTTTTATAGAGCAATATAAAAATATTCGTGCGGAGTATATGGCAGATACGCAAAAAGCAGCAGAAGTTTATCAAAAAAATCCGATTGCGGTTAATATTGCGCTATTAAACGATTTTGCCGATATGTTTCAAAAATTTATGAAAAAAACACACTTGCCGCATTTGGCATTAAAACTTAATAAAAAAAGATTGCTGTATTATTTGAATGAAGCAGCACAGTTGTTGAAAACGCATCAGATTTTGTCGTGGGATTTTTGCGAAACCCATAATTTTTATGGTGAAGATAAAAAGTTTTTTCATAAAGAGGCCCGGTATTGTCGCGATACTTTTGAAAAATTAATAAAATTAATGTGTCAACTTCCTGATGAACCACAGTTGTTTGCTGTTATTCAGGAGCTTTTGATTAGTCCGCGAAAATTTCATAATGCTTTGAAGATTTATCGTGAAAAGCATGAATGTAAAAATGCCGATAAAATTGCCGAGTTGCGACACAAAGAGCAAAAACTGTTTCGTTATTTTGCAATTCTGCAATATCTTAACGGAGCGCGCGCAGCGTTTGAAAATAAGTTTTTGGATGAATGTCCGCAAAAACGACCGCCGGCATTGCCAACCGTTTCGCCCGAAGAAGAATTAAAAAAAATCAGCAAAATTGTGGCGGAAGGCAGAGCTGTCAATGCCGCGGGAAAGTTGTGCGTTATGTATATGGCAGCACTTAAAAACTATGGTGATGTTCATCAGGAATTTTTGCAAGCATTGTAAAAAGTATTTGTATTTTACACAAAACACTGGACAAAAACAAAAAAATATGCTACTATCAGGAAAAGATAGTTGCAAGGAGGCAAAACAATGGAAAGTGATAATGAGGATATTGTGGCAGAAGCTGGCGAAGAGATGGAAGCGACAGCAGAAGAAGTCGTAGTTGAAGAAAAGAAAGAAGAGAAAAAAATAAATGCCAGCAACGAAGGATTGACCATAACAGACGATAACGACGCAGAAGAAGAAAAAGAAGAAGAAAATGTAAATAGAGAAGATCCATTGAAACCTCTTAACGTTTCGTCTAGCGAAAATGAATCTGAATCGCAATTGGAAAATCAACCGAGCGAGGAGGAAGCGCAATGGATAAAAGATAAAGTTGCATATTACAGTCGCCTGAGCGATGAAGGACAAATTGAAAATTATCAACGAGATACGTCCGAGTCTGAGGGACTTTCTGTTGAGTTTAACGGGGCTAAAATCCACTATTCTTCACCAACAGATGTGTCTGTTTCGCCGGATGCAAGCTATAAAGTTTTTGATGTGATGCTGAATGAGCCGGATAATAAAGGTCGGCCGGTTAATTTTTCCGAAAGTATGAAACCGGAAATGGCCGCGCGCTTGTATGCCGCTTGTATTCTAAATGGAAATAAAGTTATTGGTAATGTTCCGCAATTAACAGATGAGATGAAAACACAGTTGAAAGCGGAAATGGGGAATGATGCTTATGCTCAGTTTGAAGAAAAGTTGTCTGCCCGCACACTGAATGAGCAAGAGCAGAGTTCGGCGCAGCAATCAAATGAAAATGCGGATCTGGTTGCGGAAAGTCTCAACCGAGTGAGAGGAAAAATTCATAATAGACAAGGAAATACAACGGATAACGAAGTCCAGCCGGATCGGAACAGTAATAATGTCATGATGACAAGAGGTAGCAGTCGTGACGGTCGTTAATCTTCAACATAAAAGGAGGATGTTATGGTTGATTTCAGCGGAGAATTTAAGGAGTTTTTGAAAAAATACAACTCTTCGGCGTTGGCTAAGGTTGAAGATAGTCAGACACCTCCGGATGTTTTGAATAGCATTTATAACGAGTATGCCAAAACTTTTGAGGTTTGGCAGAAGTTGCCGCAAGCGCTGCGTGACAGATATACTATTGTTCCGCAAGATATTATGGATGCTGCGGCACTAGGTGAAATAGAAACATTGAAAACAATGGAATATGATCCAACTCTGAAAACAGCGGAAGAAGCTCGTGATAAAGTTGAGGAAGCGCATGAAAGAGCAGCCAAGTTCCCTGATATTGTTGCACCTGCCGCAGTTGCAGTATTTACAACGGCAGTGGTTGCCGGTTATTCGGATCAAGCTTCGCATGATTTGGCAAAAGAACGTCAATTCAGTGATGAAATTTGGGCAAAAGCAAAAGGGCGTAAACTTACCGGCGAGGAAGTCAAACGTTTGCACGAGAGCAGAAAACGTGTTCACGATATTATTGCCAAAGATTGGGCGGAACATCAACCGGAAAAAATGTTGGTTCGCACATTTGCCTTGTTGAATCGTCATCCGGATAAAAAGGATGAACTTTTGCCAAGAATTGCGGATTTGATTCAGAAAATTGAAACTGAAAATCGTCAGGGCGAATTGTTAAAATATTTAAATCATCCGGTTGTTCAAGCTAAATTGTCGCGATTTTCTAAGGAAACGCTTGATTTGATAAACAACAGTTTGTTGAAAAATGTCCCGACCGAGCTGCAGAACGGCTACTTGGCGAACACAATTCCGTTGAAAATTAAGATGGCCGAATTGGCTGACGCGGATATTCAAGGCAAAACGGATATTCAGGCACGCATTAACGCCATTGTGGAAGATGCAAAGGCGAATGGTATCGGTATTGATTTCAAAAACTATTTGCCTCATTCACAATATCCGATGTCGGCCGATGTTCGCCAACAGTTAATGATTGCTTGTTGTGTAAACGGGGTGCCGTATCGCTCACCGGTTTCTGAAAAAATCAATTTGAATTCGGAATATTTCAGAGGTTTGCCGTCTGATATTCAAACCCTTGTGACTTCAAGAGAAATTCAGTTGGCAAAAGAACAAATTGTCAGCAAAGAACGTATTGCGAGTACTAAGGAACTTTATGCCAATATGCCTTCCATTATGGCAAGGCGTGGCGGACGGGAATAAGCCGAAATTATCCGAAATAAAAAAAGGCGCAGTTTTAAAACCGCGTCTTTTTTGTTGTCAAAAAATTATCTGCCGTGCAAAATAGCTTGAAATAACTCATGCACAGTTGGTATATGATTATTTGCAAAAAGCGGATCGGTGGCAAAACGATAAACATTGTGGCCGGCAAAAGCCAAATTGTTTTGAACGTCATCGCCATGGCCGATGTCCATTAAAGTATGATGTATGCAATAGGTGCGCGGATCCGGAATTTTACCGGTGTTGCCATTGGCTCGTGACCAACCGGAATATTGACATTGTGATAAACAGCCAACACATTCCGAGCGTTGCTTTTGCATTTCTGACCATTCGTCGGGGGTTAAAAAAACTAATGTGGAATCGGGTGTTTCTTTGATGATTGTGTAACCTTCGTTATATTGCTCTTCAACTTTTATCTTGTCTGCCGGTTTAATGTGAACAGACTTAATCGGCGAAATAGGAAATAATAATGTTAATTCGTTAGTTGCTTCGTTGCTATACGGAATTTCTGCGGATTTTCGGCGTATAAGATTGCTCAGAAATTTATTTTTAATTGCCGAAGAATAAAAACCGGTTGGGGAAAATTTTTGCAAAATAACATCACCTTTTTGGGTGTTTATCATCAACTTTTTCCACGCATCACTGATAGGGCTTTCTTGGGTAATCATTGGACGCGTGCCAAATTGAAATGCAATATTTCCCAATTCCGGATTGTCAATGTAATCCTGCCAATCATTTAAGCTCCAGACACCGCCGGCAATAATAATCGGCAATTCCGGTAACCCCAGCTCAATCAGAGTGCGGCGCAACTCAATTAAACGCTCGTAAGGTCGCTCAGGTTGCAGCGGATTTTCGGCATTGGAAAGCCCGTTATGACCGCCGGCTAACCACGGATCTTCATAAACAACCCCGCCTAAATAGTCAGGATATTTTCTATAAGAGCGTTTCCATAAAATGGCCATAGCGCGCGCAGAAGAAACAATCGGGTAGTAGTAAACATTGTGTTCTGAGGCAATAGCACCCAAATTATAGGGCAAACCGGCACCGCATGTTACTCCGTGAATTAAATTTTTAGCACCTTCCAGTACTCGGATGATTACTTCTTCCGAATCGGCCATTTCCCACAGCATATTGATATGAATACGGCCGTTGTTGCCGGAAATTTCGTGGGCAATTCGGGCTTGAGAAATTCCGCCTTGAATGGCATATTCTACCATTTCGCGATGACGCTTTTCTCTTATTGTTTCACAGAAAACTTCTGGTATGATGATTCCGTTTGCGTCAACTTTGGTCGGGCTAACCATGGAAATTGTGCCGACACCGCCTTCTTTAGCCCATGCGCCCGAGCTTTTGCCGTCTGTGCCATTGATGCCTTTACCGCCTTCAATCAAAGGATATACCTCAGCACCAGAAATTTTTAGTTTACCAGGTATTTTCATAAAATTTTCTCCTTATCCGAATTAATATAATGGCTTTTGATAAAAAGAAAAGAAGGCACTTTTTATACGCTTAGTTTTCTCAGAGAAACTATTGGGAAAATTTAAGGAAGAGGTTTGAATATCTCAAGCGGCAAACCGTTGACGGATAAAAATGCTATAATCAGACAAGCAAGCGCAAAAATGTAGAGCATACTAAACAGATTTTGATTTTTAAGCGGAACTATCTTCGGTAGATATTTTATAGTGGAGCTGACGGTAGTAATGCAAATAAACAGCAGTAAAAGTCTGATGAAAACACCGGCATCTTGAAGTTGCTGTTTGAATGGCGCTACTATCTTAAATAAAGATGCGAACAATAAAATGAATGCGGCGATAAACAAATAACTTCCATACTGCGCCTGTTTGGCAATTTTGAGATTTTTTAAATTTATTTTTTGCAGATTTTCAATGGTTAATTCTTTAATCTTAACTCCGCGCAGAGTTTCTTTTTCAGTTTCTTGCTGTTTTTTATAGTTATCTATGTTGGCCTTAAATTTTTCGGCAATCATACACAGTCCGCAACCTTTGGGAGTGAAATAGGAATGGTCAATATTTTTTTTGCATTGTTTCAGGTGTTTTAAAATGTATTCAAGTTGTGTTTGCCATTCCAATGCAGACGGACGTTCATTGCCTTTGGTAAAGGCGCGCTCAAACATATTCATAGTGTTTTTATCAAAATAATCGTGAATACTGTACGGATGCGGTGCCTGATAGGTATCTGGCCAAATGCTGTAAGCATAATGATACTTTGTAATGCGTTCTTGAATGGACAGCATATTTTCGTTTTTGCGCGGAGTGCCGGAAAACGGGTGGATACCTTCGTTTAAAAGCTTAAAAATAATAACGGCCAACGCAAATTTATCTTGTTCTTCGCCCATTTGCTGGCAAGTTTGTTGCATGCCTTCGGGGTAGATATATTCTTCACTGACATATTCTGCCGGATAGCGCGCATTATTCTCGCCCTTAATGGAAAAACCGTCGCAATCAAACATGGCTACCAACATTGTGTTTTTGTATATTGAAACATTTGATGGTTTTAAATCAACAATGTAGTGACCGCACGCGTGCAAGGCGGCTACAACTGAGGTGATGTTATATGCGGCAAAGACGCGATCAACATAACGTTCGGAAAGTCCAAGCTTGCGGCGAACGGCTTTTTGAATGATGTGGTCTAAGGATATTGCCTCTTTGGTGTCTATCAGCGGCATTAAATAACCGACGCAGAAACCTTCCTCATCTTCCAATAAGGCGGTTGGCCACGCAATTTGAATATATTCTTTGCCTTTATACGGAATGGTTGGAATGTTAGGTCGGTTTTGCAACATTGCTTCCAATTTTTTACGGTTCGTGTCGCTATGTTCTTTATTATGGAAAATTTTTGCAACACTGTTTGCGTGAGTGGTGTCTATATAAATTTTACCGGCGGCACCGCCTTTATTTAAGAGTTCACCCAAGGTAACTTTTTCGTTGTGTCCGTCAGGGTATAGGGCTAAATATGTAATATCGGTGTTTTTCATGATAATTTTGCCCACAACAAGGTTTTATCATCGGCATTAATTCGCTGCGCTCTGGAATCGTTCAAAGTATTGCGCAAAGCATTAACCGCCAAAGCTTTATTATTTTCAGTATTCAGATAGTTGATAATCGGGCACAAAAAATTCTTTCTGATTTTATAAAAATCATCGGCAAACACAAAATTTGTAACTCCGTCTGTCATCAACACAATGCGGTCGGCATTATCAAAAAAAGTAAATCGCAAACAATTTTGCCAATCACTCATGGTATAAAAAAATGTTTCACACGAAAAAGCTCCGTTTGCCGGTTCGGAAATAATAAATTCATCGGTGTTCTGTTGACTAAAAGCTAAAGCCGCACCATCGCCGATATGAAAAAACACACCTTTGTTACGAAAACAAAAAGCACCGACAACCGTGGCCGAAAAATCCATCAAATTTTGAGCAGATTTGCTTTTGTTGCAACGATGAAGAATCAATTTCTGCCTTGCCGTTTCTATGGCGCGAACGGTGTCTTGACGAATGTTTTTTAAATTTGAGCGTATGAGAAGATTGCATAATGTATCACACACGATTTTTGCGCCGATTTTACCATATTTTGCCGAGCCGGCGCCATCGGAAACAACCGCAACGAGTTTATTTTTATTTGTTTTGGAACAATGATAATCCTGACACGGCAAATTCTTGGTGTGGTGCAACGAACCTTGTATGCCGGCGGCTATAACTCGTATGTGTTGTGGCTTGTTCATATTTTTACTTTTCGTTCCAATCGGTTATGTCGTCAAAGTAGTGGTCGGCATTAGGAGCTGCTTTGGAAACGCAAGAAACACTGCGGCTGAGCCATAAGAAAAATTCGGTGAATTTAAGACCGGTTAAGCGTTTCGGCGGTAAAAGAGAAAACTTTGCCAACTTATCCAAATTTGCGCCCTGAGTGCCGATTGCGTGAATCACAACTTTTTTGTTTTTTTGCGCATAACGGCAAATTTCCGCAGATTCCTCCCAACCGTAATCGGTTGGTTCACCATCACTGATTAAAAATATCCAAGGGCGTTTTGAGGTAATGCCGCAACTGTCATACAGGCATTTCTGCTCCTCAATTTTTTGTAAAGCTTTTTCCATGGCTTTGCCCAACGGGGTGAGGCCGCCGGCTTCCATAACAGGAGCGGCAAAGTTCATGGCGTCGGTCCAGTCCGCGCATATTTGAACATCATCTTTACCGTATGCTTTAATAATTAAAATTTGTACACGAGAGCTGGCATCAATATCTTCTTTTAGCTCTTTCTCCAAAGCCTGAAGACCGGCATTGAGTTGTTTAATCGGTTCGCCACGCATAGAGCCGGAACAATCCAAAACTAAAACGCAAGGTGTGCGTTCGTTGGCATTATCGGCAAACTC
Source organism: Alphaproteobacteria bacterium (assembly GCA_024408895.1). GTDB lineage: Bacteria > Pseudomonadota > Alphaproteobacteria > RF32 > CAG-239 > RUG410. The sequence continues at coordinate 19,127 of JAKSUO010000001.1, forward strand.
CACATAAGGAATCCGTTCATTTGTATTAGTATCAGACATTCGGCTCTCCTTTGGAATGTGGGTATTTGTGCGGGAAGTTGCTGCCTGTGATTGGTGAAGGTTCCGAATATCTTCCGCAAGCCGACAATGTCATTAACAGAAATCCTGTTAAACCGATGGCTAAAATTATTTTTTTCAAAATTTTCATTTGTTAACCTTTTTTTTGATGTCTTCGCATATATTTAACATATAAAAGCGTAAAGTGAAATATATTTTATATTTTTAACAGAAAGTTGTTAATGAATGAATAAGATTTGGCGTTTAATTTTCTTTTTATTGATGGCGTTTATCGGAATATCTGAGGCCGAAGCGAAAATAAATATATTTCCGCAACCGCGCTATATTCCGCCGCTTAGTTTTTACGGTGACAGCGGTAAGGCGTATCGTCTATATGATTTTAAGGCCGATTTGTTGATGGCGGTTATGTGGTCAAGACGTTGCGGGCCGTGTATTTCCGAGATGAAAAATTTAAATGAATTTGCAAAAAAAACAGCAAAAAAAGGGATTAAAGTTATTTTGATATCGCCAGAAAAAGAATGGAAATCCATTGATGAACGTCATACCTTTTTAAAGCGTATCGGCGCGCCGGATTTGGTCAGCTATTTGGATAAAAAAGCAAACTTTGCCGATGGAATGGGAATGCGGGTGACACCGACTGTGTTTTTGGTTAACCATAATAGCGAGGAGGTCGGACAAATTACCGGATCGGTTAAATGGGATGATACCGATGTCTTGGATTATATGTTGAAGTTTAAAGAAGAAGTTTCAGAGAAACTTAATCAAAATAAATCCGCCGAATAACAGCACCAAAAACAGAACTGACAGCCATCCGAGATTTTTCTCTATAAAAATTCGCATTTTTGCGCCATAAGTTTTTAACAGCCACGCAATTAGGAAAAAACGCAATCCGCGTGCAATAACGGATGCAATGGTGAATACAACCAAATTAAGATGCACAACGCCGCTGGCTATGGTGATAATTTTGTATGGAAAAGGTGTGATGCCTGCTCCAAAAACAATCCACGCGCCATATTCTTCATAGAGGTTTTTAAATTCGTTGAATTTATCCAAATAACCGTAAAAATTAAGCAATGGCTCGGCAATAAGCTGGAAGAAATATACGCCGATAATGTAACCGAGATATGCGCCGATTACGCTTGCAATTGTACAAACACCGGCAATCTTCCACGCTTCTTTCGGGGTGGCTAAAATCATTGGAATCAGCATAATATCAGGCGGTATGGGAAAAAACGAACTTTCCACAAAGGATATGATAAATAACCACATTAAAGCATTGCGGTTACCTGATAAACGTATAATCCAGTCATAAATTTTGCGTATAAAGCCGGTAAAAAACATCAATATCCTCATTTTAAAATCTGAGGTGATGTTAATTCAAAAATTTTTTAATTTCAGTAATATCTTGTTGTCTATCCACATAAAATGTGTGATTGCCACTCAAGCGAAAACGCGCTATTTTGTAGGCTTCAGTGTTTTCAATGAAAATGGTTTGCGGGGTATTTTTGCGCAAATATATTTCCGCAGCAATTTCGTTATGCACTTCAAAATAAGGAATGTTATCGCTATCAAGCTGCTGTTTGAGGATAGTTGAGTTTTCACAGTATGAACCGAGTAACATAACTTGATGATTTTTACCGCCGAGAGAATAACTTTCGGTTATATCCGTGAATTTTTCGCTATCGCGCGGCAGACGCAAATAATGCGCCACGCTTGAATATATTTTGAATGGGATATTGTCGTTGCGAATAACGATAATTGGGCATTGTGCTTTTATTGCTTCTTCAAAATGGATGACGGGCGAAAAATTTTTTTCAAGTTTGTCTTGTATGCTGAAAATCATTATATCCGGAGTGATCTCGCGGGCATATTTAATGATGTGATATAAATTGTCTGAAGCAAACGTTTGTAATGAATGATTAACAAAGAAATCATCAAAAGTGCTCAAATCTGCTTTATTTTCATTATATATGAAAACTTTTCCGGGGGTAGGATACAACATTTTTATCTCCTTATTGTTTAAGGAAATATAATTATTGTTTTGCCGTATTAAAGTTATTGATGTTGCAATATATACGCATCAACGGTGTTTTGCAAAAGCATGGCAATGGTCATTGGGCCGACACCGCCAGGAACCGGAGTTAAAAATGCGGCTTTTTCTTTAACATCATCAGCATCAATATCGCCGCAAATTTTGCCATTGTCGCGATTAATACCGACATCAATTAAAACAGCACCGTCCTTAATCCAGTCTTTTTTTACCAATTTTGCAACACCGCAGGCGGCAATTAAAATATCCGCTTTGCGAGTCAGTTCTTTGATATTGCGGGTATGAATGTGGGTTATTGTTACCGTACATTCTTGATTAAGCATAAGCGTTGCCAGCGGACGGCCGACAATCAGTGATGCTCCGATAATCACTACATTTTTACCGCTCAAATCACTATATATGTTTTTGAGCATAGTCATAATGCCGAGCGGAGTGGCGGCAACAAAATAAGGTTGTTCATTATTTTGCAACATTCCGGTATTATACGGATTGAATCCGTCAACATCTTTTTGCGGCATAATATGATTGATAATTTTATTGGTAGTTAAATGCGCCGGAAGTGGTAGTTGGACAATAATCCCATTTGTTTGCGAATCGGCATTGAGACGGGAAATCAAAGTAATTATCTCATCTTCCGAGGCGTTTTCAGGAAAATGGAATAATTCGGTTTTTAGACCAATTTTTTCGGCAGCTTTTTGCTTGTTGCGCACATAAATAACGCTTCCATCATCATTGCCGACCATTATAATAGCCAATTTCGGAGTACTCGGAAAATCTTTTATTCTCTGAGCCAGAATTTCATATATACCGGAAGCTGTTGTTTTGCCGTTAATAATTTCAGCCGTCATTTAATATTTTCCTTCAACATTGATTGCAACGTTATTTCTATATCTTTTGTCAGCGGGGTATTAACATATATTTTTTTCCAGTGGTCTGTTTCACCGCCGATAATTTGAAACATATTTTTTGCTATTTTAAGATTTTGAGAAAGCATTTTTATCAGTTCTTGATTTGCCTTGCCTTTTTCCGGTGCGGTGGTCACATAAGCTCGCAGGTAAAAAAGTTCGGAACTGTCTTGAAGCAAATCCTTAAAACCGCAAAACGAAGCATTCGGCGTCAACTTAATGCGAACAACAAAACCTGATTTATATGTTTCAAAGAAATTCATTCAAATTACATATATTGGCGTATCCATTCGCTCAAGTGGGTGATAAACGACCCTACAAAAGCTATGGCAATCAGCAAAACATACGGCGCAACATCATAACCGGCAAATGGCGGTACTTTGCTACGAATGTATTTATATGCCGGTTCGGTCAATTTTTTAAGGATTTCCATAAACTTTTCCGCATATTTATTATGTACGGTCATTAATTTATAGTGCAACATCCAATAAAGAATGATGTCAATGGCGACAACTTTGAAATAAATATTAACCAAAATGCCCAAAATATCTAACAAAGGCATTAAAAACAAACCGATGATTCCCATAAATTTTCTCCTTAATTTTGCGTTTCCGTATCTTCAATGGACGTGTTTTTTGTTTGTTCTATCATATTAAACCTGTGAATGTCAAATCTTCTTTTATTATATATACCGCGCAAGCGGGCAATGCGGTCATAACTTGAAAGCGTTTCTTCTGCGCTGTCGGCGTTTATAACAGTGTCGGCGGTTGTTGTCGGAATGCTGATTTCTTTGCGTAATTGCAGAAGCATAAGACGTTTTAACCAATGCGCAAAGTTAAATTTATCGCCCAAGTCCTCATCTTCTTCATGGTCTATTCCCAGAGTGACGCGTTCCTTAAAGCTGAAGTTGTAATTGTAGCCGAGATTTTGCAAAGATTTAAGCATTTTGTATATAGGTTTTGCGCGTTCAAAATCTTGTATGGTAGTTTCGTGATTAACAGTATCCGGTGTGTAGTTTTCAATTAAGTCTTTAATTTCGCGCAAACGCACAATATTTAACGTTAATTCACCAAAAAGCAACGTGTTGTCTTCTCCGGACACCTTGATAAAAGCTAAAGCTGCAAACAACATAAATTCATAACGGCTTATTTTATCTAAAAACTCTTGGCGATTAGAATAGTCATCTTGAGAAATGTAGCCGTCATTCATGTGCTTAATGATGTCAGCCGCCGTTTCCAAAATCATGGCATGAGTTGTTTCTTTATCGTTGGCAATGCAGTTTTGTGTCAAAGTGTGGCCAAACATATTCAGAAGTTCAGGTCTGGTATAAACAGTGCCATTGAAATCAACCTCATAATCATCGGGTGCCAATATTGTTTCGCGTAAGATTGTTGCCGCATCCGCACTGCTGACTGCCGGAAAATTGCTTTTTGCCGCTTCATATAGTGTTTGGAAATATGTGCAACTGCTGTAACGCCCCATTTTTAATCTTTCTCAAAAATTATTTTTGCTTGTTCAAGCCAAATAATACGGTCTATAACCCAATTGCTGATTTGCTCTATTTTTTCCATTTCAATACCGAGGGCTTGCCCAACCTTACCGATAAAAAACGTTTCTTCATCAGACAATATATTATCCAAGTGCGATATGGTGCACATCTCTTTAATCAATTCCAAAGCGAGAGGTCGGTTTTTTATGGCTTTCATATTTTTTATGACCTCATTTTCATCGTTGTAATCCAAAATTTCGTTAATATTCTTGATGCCGTGCTTTTGTGCCGCATTGATAATATAATTGAATTCTTCTTCGTCGGCATGGCCGTCTACACTGGATAAACAGAATAATGCTTGAAAAAAGGCCTTTTTTTCTTTAGTGGAAGCCGAATCCAAATTTGTAGGTAATATATTTTCTATTTCCGACATAATCGTTTCTCCTGAAAAACAACACTATCATATCGGCATATTGTTAATTTTGCAATACAAAAAAGTGTTGAAAAAAAAATATGTTTGACGTAGATATAATAACAGATTTAATTTATGAAGAACGGGAAAAAAGTGACGAAAAAATATTTTATCAAAACGTTCGGTTGTCAAATGAATGTTTACGATTCTTCGCGTATTGCCGATATGCTCAAAAAAGAAGGCTATGAAGAAACCGCCAAACAAACAGATGCGGATATTGTGTTGTTCAATACCTGCCATATACGAGAAAAGGCAGCGGAGAAACTATTTTCGGATTTGGGGCGCGCTCATATTATACAACAGGAAAGGGAAGAACAGTTCGGTAAATCTACAATTATCGGAGTTGTCGGGTGTGTTGTGCAGGCGGAAGATACGCAAATTATTAAGCGCGCGCCGTTTGTGGATTTTGCTGTCGGTCCTTTGATGTATCATACTATACCGGATATTTTAAAGCGTATTATACGGCAAAAAAATCATACAAGTTATGTCAATACCGATTTTCCGGCGGTTAGTAAATTTGACTTTTTGCCGGAAAACGAATCGCAAGGGGCTTGTTCTTATTTAGCCATACAGGAAGGTTGTAATAATTTCTGCACATATTGTGTTGTGCCGTACACACGCGGTGTTGAATATTCAAGGCCGGTTGCCGAAGTGTTGCAAGAAGCACGGCGTTTGGTTGATACCGGAACACTGGAAATTAATCTGTTGGGGCAAAATGTTAATTCATATCATGGCGAAGATGAAAACGGTAAAGAACGAAATTTGGCGTATTTATTGCGCCGTGTTGCCGAAATTGACGGGTTAAAGCGTTTACGCTACACAACCTCTTATCCGGCGGATATGAATGACGATTTAATTTCTTGTTATAAGGATATGGATATTTTAATGCCATATTTACATTTGCCGATACAATCCGGTTCAGATAAAATTTTAAAAGCGATGAACAGACGTCATAATTCGGCAGACTATTTGCGAATCGTGGAAAAACTGTTTAAGGCCAATCCGAAAATAGGTATGTCATCTGACTTTATTGTCGGATTTCCGGGGGAAACAGATGCCGATTTTCAAGCAACACTGGATGTGGTTAATCAAGTGAAATATATTCAGGCTTTTTCTTTTAAATACAGCCGTCGTCCGGGAACGCCGGCCGCCGTTATGGATAATCAGATTGAAGAAAAAGTTAAAAAACAGCGTTTGGAAATTTTGCAAAATTTGTTATTTTCTTATCAAGATAAATTTAATCAGGCTTGTGTCGGTAAAGTTATGCCGGTGCTGTTTGATCAAAAAGGGCGCCATAAAGGACAACTTATCGGGCGCACACCTTATATGCAAAACTTGCATGCCGAAATAAATGATGATAACATCAATAAAATTGTGAATGTTAAGGTGACACAAGCCACCACAAATTCTTTAAGCGGAAAGGAAGTATAATATGACCGAAATATGTTTTGAATTGTTTAATAATCAAGTTGTGCAACAGCTTGTCGGCGAGGCTGACGGTAATTTGCGTCTGGTAGAAAAAATGCTTAATGTTGAGATTTTGAGCTTTGGAAATCAGATCACGGTTAAAGGTGCGGCCAGCGATGTTGAATGTGCAAAGTCGGCGATAGAAACTCTGTATAATAAAGTTAGTAAAGGTATTGAGGTGGGCGAAGAAGAAGTTAAAGCAGCCGTGAGAATGAGTGGTGAAAATTCGCGTGCGGATAATGATGCTCAAAATCTTAATGATATTGTTTTGAAAACTAAGAAAAGATATATTTATCCGCGTTCGGCAACTCAAGCTAAATATATTCAGGAAATGATGAAAAACGAATTGGTTTTCGGATTGGGACCTGCCGGTACGGGTAAAACTTATTTGGCCGTGGCATTGGCGGTTGCAATGATGCTTGAAGGTACGGTTGATAAAATTATTTTATCACGTCCGGCGGTGGAAGCCGGTGAAAATTTGGGATTTTTACCGGGTGATTTGAAAGAAAAAGTTGATCCGTATTTGCGTCCGCTTTATGATGCTTTATATGAAATGTTGCCGGCCGAACAGGTTGATAAAAAATTGGCACTGGGGGAAATTGAAATAGCGCCGCTGGCCTTTATGCGCGGACGGACACTTTCTAATGCGTTTATCATTTTGGATGAAGCGCAAAATACGACTCCAATGCAGATGAAAATGTTTTTAACACGTTTAGGTGAAAATTCACGCATGGTTGTCAACGGCGATTTAAGTCAGGTTGATTTACCAAGCGGAATAATTTCGGGTTTGCGTGACGCGCTGAGTACATTGAAAAATGTTGAAAATATATCTTCGGTGACGTTCTCTTCCGAAGATGTGGTTCGTCACGGCTTGGTTGCTAAAATAGTGAAAGCATACGAAGAAAAAAGCAAACGTAATCACGAGGCAGATCGTTACGAAAATGTCTGAGATAATTATAAATACAACAATAGAAGATAAACGTTGGTGCGAAAAAATTGCAGATGTTGAGCAAGTGATAGAAAAGGTTAAATCAGCCGCTTTTGATTACTTGAGGATCCATGAAAATTTGGATGTTTTGCAACAGGAAAAACCACTTGAAATAAATGTTTGTTTAAGTGATGATACAACGGTTCACCAACTCAATAAAGAGTTTCGGGGTATGGATAAACCGACAAACGTGCTGTCTTTTGCAAACTTGGATTTTGAAAATTTTGCAATAGAAAATGAACCGTTTAATGAAATTGAACTCGGTGATATTATTGTTGCTTATGAAACGATGTGTCGGGAAGCAGAGGCGGAAAATATTACACTCTACGCACATTTTTGCCATTTGTTGGTGCATGGTTTTTTGCATATTTTGGGGTTTGATCATATAACGGAAGAAGAAGCCGTTTATATGGAAAATTTTGAAAAAGAAATCTTGCAAAATATAGGCATTGATAATCCGTATGAGTGAGCTTGAAGGCTACAAATGATGACAGATAAATTTATTGAAATATGGCAAACAGTTATCAGCAAGCTTTTAATTCATCGTAAGACTTTGGCTCTTGTGATGGGAGTTTTGTTGGCCGCCGCGTTGCCTCCGTTCAATCAGCTGTGGACTTTGTATGTTGCTTTCAGCGTGGCTCTTTTTTTATGTTGCCAGACAAATAGTTTGAAAAAATTGGCGGCGCAAGGCTATTTCTTCGGCTTTGGCTTTTTTGCTACCGGATTTTATTGGATTGGTAATGCGTTGTTGGTTGATCCGCTAAAAACCGGTTGGCTCTATCCGATAGTGTTGTTTTTAAACGGCGCATTTTTCGGGCTTTTTACCATTCCGCCCTTTATGATGAGCAAACTTGGTAAAAATACTCTGATGAAAATTTTGTTATTTGCCGCGACATGGTGTTTGGTAACAGAATGGTTTAGAGGTTTTATTTTGACAGGTTTCCCTTGGAATCCGATAAGCTCTGTTGTCAGCTTTAGTACGGCGATGTTGCAAACTTTGGCAATTTGGGGAGCATACGGCTTGTCTTTGGTGTTGATAATCTTAGCCGCATGGCCTGTTTTTTGGATTTTGAATCCGAGCAAAAAAACAGCATTTATTGCCGCTTTGGCTTTGTTGGCAACTGACTTATTGTGGGAATACGGCTTGTATGTTCTGGTCAACAGACCGCGTGTGCAAGACGGAAATTCCGTTATGGTACGCTTGGTGCAACCGAGTATTCCGCAATCTTTGAAATGGGACAGGCAGTCGGCCGAAGATAATTTGCAACAATATATAGAATTGAGCAATAATTTAGATAATCGCTATATTGATTTTATTGTTTGGGGTGAAACCGCATCGCCTTTTGATTTGACGTATGATAAAGAACATCAGCGCAAAATTGCGCAAATTGTGCCGAAGAACGGTTTTTTGATATCGGGTTTCTTGCGCTATGAAGTGGGTGCAAGTGCTTCTGAATTTGTGCCTTATAATTCTTTGGCGGTTATGAATAAAAAAGGGGAAATTCTGGATACCTACGATAAGAGCCATCTTGTGCCTTTTGGCGAATATATTCCGTTTCGCCGTTTTTTACCGGATTGGATACAGCCTGTTTCCAACAATGTGGCTGAGTTTGGGCGTGGAAAGCAATATAAAACGATTAAGGTTGGAAAATATCCGGAATTTGCGCCGCTGATTTGTTATGAAATTATTTTTTCGGATCAAGTTGTTCGTAAAGTTAATAAGCCTAAATGGATGATTGTGCTGACAAATGACGGGTGGTATGGTAACAGTGCAGGGCCGTATCAACATTTGGCTGCGGCTCAAATGCGCGCGGTGGAGGAGGGAATTTCCGTGGTGCGTAGCGCTAACAGTGGCATCAGCGCAGTGATATCACCATACGGTATTATTACCGCCTCAATTCCTTTAGGTGTCAGCGCGGCTTTAGATACAATGGTTAAGCCGGAGGCAGCGCACGAGACACTGTTTGGAAAATATGGCAATTTCATTCCGGTCGGGATGAGTTTAGGTTTGATATTGATTGCTTTGCTGTTTTCCGTGCGTAAACTTTTTAATTGATGAATTTTGTGAATTTTTCAATAAATTCCGGTGGAAGCCGGGTTGGCCGGTGCGTGGCAATATTCATATATACAACCTTAATATCCAAGCGAGCCAAAAGCGTATCGTCGCGGAAAATTTCCTGATGGATAATTGCACTGGCTCCACCGATTTCCGCTATGTTGCAGGCAACAGTCAGAGCATCATCTAAAAAGGCAGATGATAAATAGTCAATTTGACATGAACGGACAATGAAGCCTGTTTGGTTTTCTATTAAATTTTTTTGTTGATTAATTTCCAATGCGCGCAAAAATTCCGAGCGGGCGCGTTCGGCAAATTTGAGGTAGTTGGCATAATAAACAATGCCGCCGGCATCTGTATCTTCGTAATATACGCGAATAGGATAAAAAAACTTTTTCCCGCTGATTTTACCTGCGGCAGGCATAATTTTTTCACTCATTATTCATCATCTTCCATAGCCAATAAATCGTATTGTTTAGATGTTTTTTGTGGCACGCGGATTCCCAGATATTTATAGCCGAGCGGCGAAATCACACGACCGCGCGGTGTTCTCTGCAAAAAGCCGAGCTTTAGTAAAAACGGCTCAACAACTTCTTCAATGGTGTCACGTTCTTCCGATAGGGCTGCGGCCAATGTATCGGCACCGACCGGTCCGCCGCCGTAATTTTGAACAATGCAGTTTAGGTAACGACGGTCAAAGTTATCCAGACCGTAATTATCCACATCTAAGCGTTTTAGGGCTAAATCGGAAATGTGTGAATTGATAATTTTTTGGTCGCTGACGGCTCCAAAATCGCGTACACGACGCAATAATCTGCCGGCAATACGAGGTGTTCCGCGTGAACGTTTGGCAATTTCCATTGCGCCATCGTCCGATATTTCAATATTTAAAAGTTTGGCACCGCGTTGAACAATTTGTTTTAAATCATCATGCGAATAGAAATCCAACCGCAAAGGAATTCCAAAACGTTCGCGTAAAGGCGTGGATAATAAACCCGAACGGGTGGTTGCCCCAACAAGCGTGAATGGTTGTAAATCAATGCGCACCGAGCGTGCTGACGGCCCTTCACCAATAATCAAATCAAGCTGAAAGTCTTCCATTGCCGAATATAAAACTTCTTCAATTGCCGGATTCAAACGATGAATTTCATCAATAAAGAGAACATCATTGCGTTCCAAATTTGTCAGGATTGCGGCCAAATCGCCTGATTTAGTAATCATTGGGGCGGAAGTGGCGCGAAAACCAACGCCGAGTTCTTTGGCAACAATGGAAGAAAGTGTTGTTTTTCCAAGCCCCGGCGGGCCGAACAGTAAAACATGATCAAGAGCTTCACCGCGTTTTTTGGCTGCGGTAATGAAAACTTTTAGGTTGTCGCATACTTCACGTTGACCGATAAATTCATCCAGTGTATTCGGGCGCAAACTAACAGGATTATTGCCGAATTGTTCGTCTTCGGGTTGCGGTTGCGGACTGACTATGCGTGCGTCTTCTTTCATCTTCAGATATCCTTATTGGCAAATTCTTTGAGGGACAAGCGGATTAAATCGGCAATGCCGGCATCTTGATTTTCGGCAATAACCTTGCTGACAACGTGATAAGCTTCTAATCGTTGATAACCAAGGTTGACTAATGCTGAAATAACGTCATCACTTTTGGAGTAGTCGGCATTGGCAGTTGGTGTAATCGGGGAAGCAAATTTTTCATTGTCGTTTAGAACTTCCGTATTGTTTGTATTAACCGGAATGGTAACAATTTTATCTTTTAGTTCGGTAACAATACGCGCCGCCAATTTCGGTCCGACACCGGAAGCGCGGCAGAATGAAGTTTTGTCTTGTGCGCCGACCGCTTGTGCCAATTGTGTCGGAGATAACACCGAGAGAATACTTAAACAAACTTTAGCTCCAACCCCTTGTACTTTTGTTAAAGTGTTGAACCATTCTTTTTCCCAAGCGTCCGCAAAGCCGAACAAAGACATACTGTCCTCGCGCACAATCATTTCTGTCAGTAGAGTAGCTTGAACCAATGGATAATTTTGCTAAAGTTTTAGTTGAGGCCGAAACCAAATATCCGACGCCGTTTACATCTATAACAGTGTAATCTTCGCCGATTGTATCTATAATACCACGTAATTTTGCAATCATATTTTTTCCTCTGGTGAAAGACTACACAATATCTTGTTTACGCGCAAGATTTTTTTAATATTATAAAATGATTTTATTTCTATTTCATTGACAAGCAAGAGTAGGTGTTGTATCGGTTTATTAAACGGATTTTTATTGGAGAAAAATTTATGGTTAATAAAAACAAAGAGAATTTTTTTGATAGAAAACTCATTTTAGATTGTTTTTTCTGTGTTTTTATTGCGCTAACGGTTTGTATTTTTATATACAATAATTTTTCCGGTACAATATCTTTAGTTGATACCTACGAGCATGTTCACGCATCTTAGCTGGTTAGTGAAGGGAAAGTCCCTTATTTGGATTTTTTTGAACATCATAATCCATTGTTATGGTTTTTGTTTGCTCCGGTAACAAAACTTATGGAAGGAAATGTTAATATTGTATATGTTGCCAGATTATTTTCCTTGTTTATGTATTTATGCTGTTTTGGCATAACATATAAAATTATTGCCAAACATTTAGCAAATCCGATTATTGCAAAACTTTCTGTTTTATCTATGTTGTTGTTTCCTTTTCGGGAAAATATATTTGATTTCAGACCCGATTTATCTTGATAATATGTATGTTCAGGACGATGTTTTTTATCGTGCAGATATGGATAATTTACAAAAATATTACGAGCTTATTTATAAAGATGATGAAAATTATATATGGAAAAAGAAATAAACTAATACATAACTTTGTTCAGATATAGTCCGCAAGCGGGAGCACTGATGCCTGCTTGTGTGCGGTTGCGAGCATCCAAAATGCGTTTTACGTCTTCGGGAGTGAGCTTTCCGTTACCGACTTCTTGCAAAGTGCCGACCATGTTCCGTACCTGATGATAAATAAACGAGCGAGCTTCAACGGTGAAAATGATTTCATCGTTTTGTTGTTCAATGTCAAGTTTATCAAGCGTTTTTATGGGGGATAGTGTTATACATCATTGGGAAATGCGTATTTCACATATTTGAGCAGCAAGTAATGGAGAAACTATGAGGAATAACAAACATATTTCGCCGCGGCAAGTAAAACAAAACATATTCATTATTCGTCAATTGGCTAGACGTGATT
>JAKSUO010000010.1 GCA_024408895.1 Alphaproteobacteria bacterium
CAATATGGATGCAGTAATCAACGGAATTGACTCTACTGTTGCACACACATCACGAATGGCATATATTTTTTTATCGGCCGGTGCCAGTTCTCCGGTTTGCCCAATAATCGCACAACCGACATCTTTCACCGTGCGGCGAAATACATCATTAGCCGGCTGTGTATCATAATTCGGAATGGCTTCCAGCTTATCAACAGTTCCTCCTGTGTGTCCGAGTCCTCTCCCTGAAATCATCGGTACATATACATCGCATGCTGCTAAAATCGGCGCAACCATCAAGCTGGCTTTATCCCCTACACCGCCGCTGGAATGTTTATCCACAATAGGTTTGTCTAAACCTTTCCAACTCAAGACATTTCCAGAATCTCGCATAGCCAAAGTTAAATCTGTTGTTTCACGATTATTCAAACCGTTTAAGTATATGGCCATTGTTAATGCCGCCACTTGAGAATCGGCAATTTCACCGGACTTAATACCGGCAATAAAATCCCGAATTTCCTTCGTTGAAAGTTCATTTTTATCGCGTTTACGGCCAATAATTTCCTGTGGTAACATAATTATTCCTCCTCTAAAAATTTCTGTATTAAAATTCCCATTTTCTCAATAGATTCTGCAACTGTTATAATAACATCTTCATGCGTTTGCACCGTATCAGTCAGCCCTGCACCCAAATTTGAAATCACAGATATACCTAATACTTTAATTCCCAAATAAACGGCAGAGATAGCTTCAGGCACGGTTGACATACCAACTGCGTCGGCACCGAACTGCCTAAACAAGCGCACTTCACTCGGTGTCTCATAATTAGGACCCAACACCATAATATAGACACCTTCATAGAGTTTGATATTTGTTTTTTCAGACACTTTGCACATTTTGCGCCGCATTTCGCGGCTATATGTTTCGCTCATATCAGGGAATCGCGGCGTTTCTTGAAAGCCAATCAATGGGTTTTGCCCGCTGAAATTTATATGATCTTTAATCAGCATTAAACTTCCGGCCGGCATATTTACATCAAGTGAACCGGCAGCATTGGTAATAATCATTTGTCTGACGCCAAGTTTGTATAAAATATCTGTCACACCGGCGATAACTTTAGGAGCAATACCCTCATACAGATGGAATCGTCCTTGTAAGCATATCACTTTGTGGTTGCCCAACTGTCCTATATAAAAACATCCCGGATGTCCGACAACCGTTGTATGCGGAAAATCCGGAATATCTGTATATTGAATAACTATCGGATTTTCAATTGCGGCTGACAGCAATCCCAGACCGGAACCCAATACGATTGCGGTATCCGGCTCAAAATTACCGATTTTTTGTCGCAAATAATCAAGAGATCTTTCCAACATTTTATAAATCCTTTGCTGAAAATTTGTGCGGCAACAAATAGCGAAGTTTGTATTTATGAACAATTTTGTTTAAATCAGCACTATATATGACTGTATTTCCGGAAGAAAATTCTGCAATTTTTTGCAAACAATTTCCGCAAGGCAATATTTCATCGGCATCCGCCATAATTAAAATTTCACTGATTTTATCATCTCCGCCGCATATCATTGCCGAGACGGCTCCAGCTTCAGCACACGTTCCGCAAGGATAAGAAGCATTTTCCACATTACAACCGCTGTAAAAATTTCCGTTGGCAGTTAAAATTGCTGCTCCAACTTTAAATTCTGAATAAGGCGCATACGCATTTTCGCGTGCCTTTTGCGCTAAATTATACAGTTTTTGCTCATTATTCATTTTTACTCCTTGTCTTGTAAAAAAAATATTGATTTATTTTATGAATATTATACATTAAAAGTCAATTTTATCTTAAAATCAATGAGGAGAAACGCGTTGATAAAGAAAATAATTTTAATATCTTTAGGTGTTATTGTTCTGATTATTGGTGGCTTGGCGGTTTATGTATCCAATATGGATTGGAACGCCCACAAAGAAAGCATTGCCGCCGAAATTTCAAGTATGATTGGGGAAAAGGTTGAATTTTCCGGTGACTTGAATGTTTCATTATTGCCACATCCGCGTATGTTGGCTAAAGAGATTACAATTATTAATCCGACAACTTCACAAAAGTTGGAAACGGAAGTTTCTCTGCGCTCGGTTTTGAAGAAAACTCCTGATATTAAATCACTCACCTTAAATAATGTGGAAGTATGGATAAGTGCGGATAAAGACGGAAAAACTAACTGGCATCAAGAGGGTGAGCCGCAGTTTATTAACGATGCTTATCAATCGCAATTGCAAAATTTCATCTTAAAAAACTCTATTATTCACATTATTAATCCAAAATATAATATCAATGCTGATTTCGCCAGTCCGAGTATGGATATTAAAACGGAAAGTCTTGCCGGTCCGTACACCATCAACGGCAGTTTTACTAAAGATAACGAATTGTTTGGTATTTCTTTAAGTGTCAGCAGTTTATCTCAACTGGATGATGTGTCCTTAAACTTTATTATCATGCACCAACGTACCAGCAGCTTTTTACGTTATGATGGTTCATATAATTTTAAATCCGATAATTTTTCGGGTGATTTTAGCGGTAATTCCGAGAATCCGGCAACTTTTGCCAATATTCTGCTCAATCAGGAAATATTCACCGATAAATATAACAAGCCTTTGCTCTTTTCCGTTGCCGCAACATCGGCTGAAAAATATTTTAATCTTTCACATTTTGTTGTGAAGTTGGATGACTTTATTGAAGGTGCCGGCGACATTAATATTCCGTATGAAGGAACAGACGGAAACAAACCGGTTATTGATATCAAATATCAATTTGTAACTTTGGATGTACAGCCATTAATGATTTTTCTCCGCTCAAAAATGCAAGAATATCAAAAGGAAACAAAATATCAGCCGAGTACTGATTATGATGCCGTTATTGACATAACTTCCGAACATTTAACATACAGCAAAGAGCCTACGGGATTTGCCGAACACGTCAGCGCTAAAGGCACATGGAAAGACAATGTGTTAAGTGTGGATGAATTTTATGCGGCATGTCAGGGAGATATTATCTTAACCATGTCCGGCAGTCTGAGCGAAGAAAATTCTTTGCCTTATTACTACGCAAAAGTAAGCATGGAAGGAGAAAACTTTTTGAATTTGATTAATTCGGTTGATTCTTCGTTTAAATCTCCATTGCAATCTTCTTATCGTAACGGGAAAATCTCTTTTGATTTGTATGGCGATGCCAAAACTGCGACCTTAGGAAATATGTATCTTTCAATGGATAAAGTGAATGCCGTAGCGGCAATTGGTGTTGCGTTAGATAAAAAATCGTATGAAATCAGTTTTAAAACCGATAAAATCAACTTGGATAACTATCTGCTAAATTCAACCGATGCTATGGGAATTAAAGAGATTTTAAGCACTGATTCCTCTCGTCTTTCGTGGTTGGCTGACACCGATTTGAAATTGCAATTTGAAGCGAATGAGGCAACATTCCGCACCGTGCAAATAGAAAAAGCCGTTCTCAATGCGGAATTTAATAATGGCGTGTTGAAATTACAAAAAGCACAGGGTGAAAACATTGCAGATGCACGAGTTTCCCTTTCCGGCACAATTAACGGAATTGGTACACCAAACATAAGTTTTGAAAACACTGAATACGAATTATCGGGAAAAAGCATCAAGCATTTCTTAAAAAAATTAGAAATTCCTTTTCCTAATTTACCATTGTTTGCACAAAGCACTGTTTCTTCAAAAGGAACATTTTCAAGTGATTTAACCAAAACACAAATAGATACAAAAAATATTGTAGATGATGTTCATTTTAATTATAAAGGTTCTATTGAAACAAAGGATGCTCAAACCTCATTTAACGGTGATGTTGACATCAAAGGAACAAACTTTGAGCATTTAATGGATTTAATTGACGTACCAAATAGCCGCACCTCTCTTAAAAACACTTTCAACGGAACGTTCAAAATCAGCGGCAACGAAAAAGATTTGACATTGTCTGATGCCGAATTGCAAATAGGTGCTTCTAAATATATCGGCACTATGCAAATAAAATACGGCAGTGATAAAAAGTATGGTATTCAAGCGCAAATAAATACAAACGAGTTGGCTTTGGAAAATCTTATATACACCCAAAACGTAAAAATCCAACGTAAAGATGATCTTTTTGATGATAATTTTATAGCTCGGCCAACAATTAGTCGTGATATGATAGATTATGATGCCTACCGCAAAGTAAATTTTGATATAGTCTTGAACGCGGATCAAGCCGTTTATAAAAATCAAAAATTGCAAGCATTAAGCACCCATATAACAAATGAACACAGTGTATTAAAATTAAACGACTTGCATTTTGTTAAAAACGGTTCTGACAGCAAAGCCGATATTGAAATCAATTATTCACAAGACCCCGTAGCTAAAGGCTCTCTGTATGTCAGCATAATAAATATTTCCGGTGTCGGTGGTAAAATTTATGGTGTAGAAAACGGTTTTATCCAGATAAAAACCGATTTTGAAACACCGGCGATTTCTTTGGAAAACGCAATTAACGGAATATCCGGCACTATATCTTTCAATGCCGGTCCGATAACGATAAAAGGCCTTAATTTTGCCGCTATCAGCGATGATTTGGCCACACGCACCCATTCTCAAGGTGTTTTCCAAATGGTGCGTGATAATCTTCAATCCGGAACGGAAATATTCACTTTACTCACCGGCAACGCCGATATGCAAAACGGTACCGTAACGCTTAAAGATGTTAAGATGAATAATGATGATGTTGAATTAAATCTCGGTGGCAAAATCAGTATCGGTGATTGGAAAATGAATGTGGATATCGGTGCCAAATATCTAAAAATCACGGATATACCGGAATTTTCTTTTTCTTTAACAGGTATGATTAACAAACCTGTTTTGGATATCAATGTTGAAAACATTGTCAAAAAATATGACAGTCACTGGGAAAAAGTTGAAAAAGAAGAAAAAGCCAAAAAAGATGAAGAACAACGTTCTTTGCAAGAACAAATGCAGAATGCTCAAAAGAAAACATTTACCGCTGAAGATAAAGTTTCTGAAGCTCTTTTGGTTATTGACCAATATTCACAAAAAACGACTTCGCAAACCACTTTGGTTCGTTATCAAGGCAAAACAGATCGCCTCAATTTAATCAGCCAAAAAATTGATTCTATGCAAAGTTTGGCGCGTTTGAATGATTATACCGCAAATGATATTCAACAAATAGAAACGTCCTGTTTGGAAATTACGTCCGAAGTTGAAGAAATATTGAATGATGCTTATAACATATATATCAGCGATATGAACAGTCGTTTTCAAACAATTAAAGATACGGCTGACCAACTTAATAGTGACAATGAAAAGCTCTATAATGATTATCAAAAAATGCTGCAAAACGACTTTGATGAACTCTTAAAAATTGACGCTTCTCAACATTTGGTAAACAACACCAATCTTAAATTGCAACAAGGTGAAATTGCCAACTATAACAGCAAACTGATAGATATGTATGATGCGGTGATAAATAAGACACAGGAAGTGGAAACGTTGATTACCTCTGAAGATAAAGAAGTGGCGCTAATTGAGCTAAAAGAGCGTGTAACAGAAATGAAGAATGCTTATAACGACATGAAACGTGTCAGTGAAAAATCTGAAAAAATGTTACTTGATATTATCAATGAACAACGCAGATTCTATGAATCTCAACAGGCTGTGCGTGCTCAGAAAAAAGCCCAAGAACAAAAAGAACTAAAGGAAAATAAAGATAATCTTTTAATATCTGATGTTCCGGCAAAAAGCTCGGATAATTCCACATCTTCATCTGAAAACACGGATAATCGGCCGTCTGACGCAGTATCACAGCAGGACAATAACGGTGAAACAAAGCCTTTAACAAAAGAACCTTTATTAAAGGTTATATCCGGCGGGGACAGTGTGGAAAAAGTCAGCGGGACTATCAGCAAATCTTATGACGAAAGCACGGCTCCCGTTGCCAAATCGTCCAGCGGTCTGCTTAAACCTATTGATGGCGAAGTACAAAAGGTTGGCGGTACAATAACTGTTAAATAGTTTGTTGTTTCTGTTGTTTATTTTTTATAAGCAAATATAATATAGTCATAATAGATAATTATGGAGGTTTAAAATGAAAAGAAGACCGGAAGTTTGCATTTTACCGGTTGCCGGATTGTCAACACGCAATCTGCCGACAACAAAAGTTTTGCATAAAGGCTTTATGACGCTTGATAATAAACCTGTTATTCAATATGCCGTAGATAGCTGCGCCGAAGCCGGAATTAAGGAAATTGTATTCATATACAGCGATGATGCTTGCAAGCATATGTTTGAAAAATATTATTCTCCCCTGCCTTCTTTGGAAAAGCATTTAGCGGAAAAAAATAAAATTGATTTACTTGAAGTTGTTCGTAAAATCATTCCGGAAGGTATGAAATTTTCTTTTGCCTGCCAAAACGAGCCAAAGGGAAATGGTCACGCTATTTTAATGGCAAAAGATATTGTCGGTGAGCGTGATTTTGCCGTTATGTGGGTTGATGACGTGTATATTAATTCTAATGGTTCCGGTATTTTGAAACAACTTTGCGATGTTTATGAACAAACAGGCGGCATTGTGGAAAATATTATGGAGTGTCCGCGTGAGGAAATGGTGCGTTACGGCGCGCTTGTTGGTGCTAAACGAGAAGGCAATGTTGTGCGCGCGACAGGGCTGGTTGAAAAGCCGAAATTAGAAGAAGTTCCTTCCAACTACGCTTCAATGGGACCATATATTATTCCAAACGAAGTTATGAGCCTATTACCGCAAGTTACTAAAGGATCTAACGGCGAAATAAACTTAACCGACGGCTTAAATTTGGCGGCGCAAAAAGGTATGCCGATATATGGTGTTCTCGCCAACTGTAAACGTTTTGATTGCGGCACAAATGCCGACTTGCAAAAGGCAAATATTGAACTGAGCCTGATAAACAGCAAAAAATTGCGTGATTTTACACGAAAAGTTTTAGCCGAATTGCCGAATTGATAGATTTATAATAAAGTGAAAGAACATAAAAAAAGAGCAAGAGTTATACTTCTTGCTTTTTTTATATTGGAACACAAAATATTCTTCAGCTTCGTAAAATTATACTAATTTTGTTCCAATCGCAAATTCATATCCGCGCAACAATTCTTCAATACTCATAGCACGCTTGCCTTGCCTTTGGATTTCGGTAACTTGCAAACTGCCCCCGTTAGCCGCGATTATCAGTTTGCCGTCACAACACAAAATTTCACCGGCAACACCGGTATTTTCTGTTTTTACTGCCGCTAAAATTTTAAACCTCTCGCCGTTATATTCAAAAAACATTCCGGGATAAGGACTAAAAGCACGAATTTTATTATACAAATCCACAATCGGCAGATTAAAATTTATTTTACACTCATTTTTATCAATTTTCGGAGCATAACAACTCAGCTCTTCGTTCTGCATCTGTGGCGGATACTTTTTCACATCAGCCAAAACATCCGAGATTAAATCTGCTCCGAGTTCCGCCATTTCATCATGCAAGCCCCCTCCAGTCATTGTGTCGGTTATTTGTATAAGGCCTTTATGCAACATATCTCCTGTATCCAAACCCTCAGCAACTTGCATAATCGTAACACCGCCTTTTGTATCGCCGGCTTCAATACAACGTTGGATTGGTGCTGCACCGCGCCAACGTGGCAATAATGACGCATGAATATTCAAACATCCCAACGGATACGCTTTCAAAATCGGCAATGGCAGAATTAAACCATAAGCGGCAACCACAGCAACATCTGCTTTGAGCTCTGCAAATTTTTGCTGTTCCTGTTCGTTACGCAAAGTTTTCGGCGTGCGTACTTCTATGTGGTTTTGTTCGGCAACCAGATGCACCGGCGTTTTGCTGAGCTTGTTACCGCGGCCGGCAATTTTCGGTTCACGCGTGTAAACGCACACAACTTCATGTTCTTTGATTAAGCGTGTGAGCGCCGGCACAGCAAAGTCCGGCGTTCCCATAAATACGACTTTCATTATTCGCCGAGTCCCGCACGTTGATAATTCACTTCAATTTTATAATTTTTAGCAAAATCCTGCAACAGTGCATTTTCCATTTCACGAACTGTTTCGGCATATAATGCTTGTTTGATAAACAGCTTATCATCTTCGGATAATGAAGCCGAATCGTCATAAACATTCGTTGTTACGGCCACAATATAGTCATCTCCCGTTTTAACGATTTGCGGTTCATCTTTGGCTGCGGCAAACAAATTGCGCATTTCTTCATAATTCAAAACATCAAATGTTTCGCTACGAGTAACCGGCATCGTATTTTTTACCGGCAAAGAATAACGGCGTGCAACAGTGATGATATCATCCCCGGCTTCCAGATCATGCTGAATATTATCCAATGTTTCCTGAACAACGGCAGCACGTTCATTTTCAAGCCAAAATTCTTTGAGCTTAGAGGTTGCGTCCTCACGCGGCATCATATGTGTTTCATTAATTTTATCAATCTGTACGACAACAATTCCGTCATCGGTTTCCACACTCTGACCGGCTTCACCTTCATTGTAGGAGAACACCACATCAAGAACATCTTTATTTTTCAAAACCTCTGCCAAGTCGGCATCAGCAACCAAGAATGTTCCGTCTTCCGCCAATTCAGTAACCTGACGAAGTTCAACCCCGTATTTTTCGGCAACTGCGGATAATTCCGCGCCGGCACCGAGTTCATCTTCAATGGCCGTCATAATTTCATAACCGTCATCATAGATTTTATCTTGTTTTAGTTCGGCAACGATTTTAGCTTCCGCTTCATCTTTCGGTGTAACAACGGCATCTTTCGTGCCGATAACTTTAATAATCTGCCAACTGTCGGCAATATTTTGCGGTTTAGACGGCATATTAAGCGGCAAAGCAAAAATCACTTCGGCGAGTTCTTCCGTTAAATTATCCTGACTTACAAAACCCAACGATGTATCTTCTTCGCTCTGACCGTATTCCTTTGCCGTTTGAGCAAAATCGGCACCGGATGACAATTTAGCGTAAGCTTCATCGGCCTTGTCTTTGGCATCAAAAGCCATTTGCAAAACATTGCGTTGTTTCGGTTGTTCAACCTCCTCTTCGTGTTCTTTATAATAAGCCTGAATTTCTTCCGGTGAAACTTCTATATTGTTTAGCAAAACACTTTCCGGCAAATATAACACGCTGATATTACGCGTTTCCGGAATCATAAATTCATCTTTCAAATCATCATAATATTGATCCAACTCTTCTTCGCTCGGTTCACGCGTAATCGGAGCGGTTGCATTTTCTATCTTAATATATTTAAAGGTACGGCGCTGCCCCAAAACTTTTGCCATCATTTGCTGAGCAATTTCCGGCACATTTTCAAAAGAAACCTGAGAATCCAGAAGAACACGGCGTGCCACATTCAACTTAACTTTTTGCACATATTCGCTTTCGCTTTGTCCGGTCTGTTGCAAATATGTTTTGAACATTTCGCGATTAAATTGATTATTTACCATAAATTGAGGTGTCACAAAAATAATCTGACGAATAAGATTTTCTGTAAAATCAACATGATATTTACGCATAGTATTTTGCAAAATCATATCATCTACTTCCGCTTTCAAAACCGCATTGGCAATTTGATTTCTCTGATCGCTGTTTTCTTCCAAATCCATTCCGCTCAAATTTTTAAACTCCAGCAATTTTTTCTGCAGACGATAGCTGTACTCACTTTGAGACAATTCCAAATCATCAACTTTGGCAACAGTTTTATTGCTGTTTGCCGCGCCGATATAACTTGACACACCAAACAAAGACATAAAGCTCAAAGCCGTAATGGTTAAGATAATTTTTGTAAAAATACTTTCATGTAATTTGGTAAATTTATTAATCATTTCCGTTTCCTAAAATTTAAAGTTAGTTTTGGTCATTATAAAAATTTATATAATTATTGCAATTCTTAATTTGAATTATGCAACGTAATAAAACAGTGGCAAAACACGTTTTTTTACTGGAAAGTTATTTTTTAGTATGTTACAAGTATGCCAGTTTATATTTACAAATGGGGTTTTATAATATGGCTAGAAAAAAATTAATTGCCGGAAACTGGAAAATGAACTGTCTGACGGAAGAAGGCGTTGCGTTGGCGAAATCTGTTGCCGCCAAGGTAAAGGAAAATAAATTTAATTGTGACTTTTTGATTTGTCCGCCGTTCACAATATTGGCTGCGGTTAAAAAATGTTTGCGCGGCACAAAAATTGCTTTGGGCGCACAAGATGTCCACTTTGCGGAAAAAGGTGCGCACACGGGCGATATCAGTCCGCTGATGTTGACAGATTTAGGTTGCGGCTACACTATTATCGGTCACTCCGAAAGACGTGTTGATCATTTTGAAACCAATGAACTGATTTGTAAAAAGGCAGTTGCTTCGCATAGTGCCGGTTTAACAACCGTTATTTGTATCGGGGAAACCGGTGCAGAACGTGATGCCGGCAAAACAATTAAAGTTTGCCAAGATGAAATCAACGGCTCTGTTCCTAATGACGCAACCGCTAAAAATACGGTTATTGCTTATGAACCGATTTGGGCTATCGGCACCGGCAAAACGCCAACTGCGGCCGATGTTCAGGAAGTTCATGCTGCCATTCGTAAAGCCTTGGCTAAAAAGTTGGGACGCGCCACGGCAAACAAAATGAAGATATTATACGGTGGTTCGGTTAAACCTAATAATGCGGCCGAATTGCTTTCACTGCCTGATGTTGACGGTGCCTTAATCGGCGGTGCCAGCTTGAAAGCAGATGATTTTATTGCTATTGCACACAATTCTTGTAAATAAGAAAGGATAATTTAATGGGTTCTGTATTGTTGGTTTTACAATTAATTGTTGCCATTTTTTTGGTGGCCGTAATTTTAATGCAACGTTCTAACGGTGGCGCGCTCAGCGGATTGGGCGGTGACAGCGGTATCGGCGGATTAATCAGTGCGCGCGGCAAAGGTAATATTTTAACACGAATTACCGCCGTTCTGGCAACTTTATTTTTCGCCTTAAGTATGGCTATTTCCATCTATTTCAGCCGCGTGGAAGTAAAAACATCCTCTATTGTTGACGGTGTTGCAAATTCGGCTGCGCCTGTTGCCGAAAATAATATTCCTGCACAAGAAGAAAATGCACCTGAAACATCAGAGGCACAGGAAGAATCTGCGAATCCTCAAGTTCCAGTTGCGGAATAAATAAGTGGAAAATGAAAGGTTTGGATAAAGGCGCTTGATAAATAGGTGCCTTTTTCTCTGTGAATACAAATTCTAAGGAACTACAAATATGTCTGAATATGCACTAAATCCTAAATCTCGCTTTATTTTCATTACCGGAGGTGTTGTTTCATCATTGGGTAAAGGTTTGGCCTCCGCCTCATTGGCCGCTGTTTTACAAGCGCGCGGATACAAAGTCAGACTGCGTAAATTAGACCCGTATCTCAACGTTGATCCCGGAACAATGAATCCTTGCCAACACGGCGAGGTTTTTGTAACCGATGACGGCACGGAAGCTGATTTGGATTTGGGACATTATGAACGATTTTCCGGAGTGCCTGCCAAAAAAACAGACAGCGTTACTACCGGTAAAATTTATCAACGTGTTATAGAAAAAGAACGACGCGGTTTTTATCTTGGCTCAACCATTCAGGTTATTCCGCACGTTACAAATGAAATCAAAGAATTTATACTTTCTGATATTACAGACGAAGATTTCGTTTTGTGTGAAATCGGCGGAACAGTCGGCGATATTGAAGGGCAGCCTTATCTGGAAGCCATTCGTCAAGTTGCTTATGAATTAGGCAGAGACCGCACGATGTTTATTCATGTTACGCTGCTGCCTTATATTCCGACAGCCGGTGAATTAAAAACAAAGCCGACACAACACTCAGTTAAAAAATTACAGGAGTATGGTATTCAACCGGATATGATTCTTTGTCGCACACAGGTTCCTATTCCGGAAAATGAAAAGCGTAAATTAGCACTGTTCTGCAACGTTAAAGAAGAAAACGTTATTACGGCAATGGATGCCGCCAGTATTTATCAGGTTCCTCTGGCATATTCGGGTGAAGGAATGGACCGACAGGTATGCAAGCATTTTAACCTGCCATACAACCAGCCGACAGATTTATCAAAATGGGAACACATCATCAACATCTTAAAATCACCCGAAGGCGAAGTTCGTATCGCCGTTGTCGGTAAATATATGATGTTGCTTGAAGCATATAAATCTTTGCATGAAGCTCTCATTCACGGAGGTATCGCCAATAAATACAAGGTTAAAATCAAATGGGTAGATTCTGAACAATTAGAAAAAGAAGACGCCTCCAACATCTTGAATGACGTCAGTGCGATTTTGGTACCTGGCGGTTTCGGAGAGCGTGGCACATTAGGGATGATTAATGCTATTAAGTATGCGCGCGAGTACAAAATTCCGTTTTTGGGAATATGCTTCGGTATGCAAATGGCTGTTATTGAAACTATGCGCAATATTTGCGGCATCAAAAACGCAGGAACTACGGAATTGGATGAAAATTGCGAACCTGTTATCGGCTTAATGACCGAATGGGATAAAGACGGCGCCAAACAAATTCGCCACAAAGACGGAGACTTGGGTGGCACAATGCGGCTTGGTGCTTATTTCTGTGATTTAAAGCCAGGTTCTAAGGCAGCTCAAATTTACGGCACGGACAAAATTTCTGAACGGCATCGTCATCGTTATGAAGTTAATATAAAATATAAAGATATGCTGAATAAGGCCGGAATGATCGTAACCGGTTTATCACCGGACGGGAATTTACCGGAAATTGTTGAGTTGCAAGATCATCCGTGGTTTATCGGCGTTCAGTTCCATCCGGAATTGAAATCACGTCCGTTTGAGCCACACCCGTTATTTGTATCTTTTGTTAAAGCAGCCATAGATAATTCACGTTTAGTTTAATATATGGAGAGAAAAGTGAAAATTGCCATTATCGGGACAGGTTACGTCGGCTTACCGAGCGGAGTCGGTTTTGCCGAACTGGGAAACGATGTTTGCTGTATTGATAACAACATCAATAAAATAGATTTATTAAACAAAGGTATTTTGACCTTATATGAAGATGGTTTGGAAGAAATGTTCAAGCGTAACGTTCAAGCCGGACGCTTACGTTTTACTACCTCTATGAAAGAAGGTGTTTCAACTGCTGATATAGTTATTAGTGCCGTCGGCACACCGCCTCATCCGATAACCAAAGAAGCAGATTTGCAATATATTGAAGCGGCCGCAAGCGAACTGGCAAATTATATACAAGGATACACAGTTATTGCCACCAAATCAACCGTACCGGTAGGCACCGGAGATAAAATAGAAGGGATTATCCGTAAAATTAATCCAAAGGCGGATGCTGATGTCATTTCTTTGCCGGAATTTTTGCGTGAAGGTTTTGCTATTCATGATTTTTTTGCTCCCGACAGAATTATTGTCGGTACAAATTCGGAACGCGCACGCGCCGTCATCAAAGAATTGTATGCCCCATTTAAAAACAGCACAATGTTGTTTGTTAATCGCAAATCAAGCGAAACAATCAAATATGCCTCCAATGCGTTTTTGGCTGTTAAGTTAAATTACATTAATGAAATGGCAAATTTCTGCGAAAAAACGGGCGCAGACCTTGATGAAGTTGCGAAAGGTATGGGCTTAGACAGCCGAATCGGCAACAAGTTTTTGAAAGCCGGCCCGGGATTTGGCGGAAGTTGTTTCCCGAAGGATACGCACGCCATGTCATTTATGGCACGCCAGTATGGCATCACTATGCCGCTGATTGATACAACCATTGCGGAAAATGATGCGCGACCATCCATTATGGCTGAGCGTATTCTGAATTTAGCCGATGCAAATGCCAAAATCGCCGTTTTAGGTTTGGCATTCAAAGACGGTACGGATGATTGCCGCACCAGCCCTGCTATTCAGATTATCAGCAAAATGTTGGAGAAAAAAGCCAATATAACTGCCTATGACCCGAAAGCAAATATTTCGGCATTAAAAATATTGGGCAACAAAATTGCTTATGCGGAAAATGCCTATGATGCGGTAAAAGATGCCGATGTCATTGCCATATTAACCGAATGGAAACAATTTAAAGAATTGGATTGGCATAAGATTGCTACTTTGGCAAAAAGCAAAACCATCATGGATTGCCGCAATTTACTCCCTGCCGATGAAATGCAGGCATTAGGCTTTACTTATTGCTGTATCGGCAAGAGAGATATTACATGCTAAAAATACCACAAGCAGTTATTGTTTTTGCTTTGCTGGAGTGAGCTTGCAGTTCTCGAGATAAAAATATGTTTAACAAATATAAAGATTTTATTTGTATAATGTCAATATTGAAAAGTTTTGAGAGATAATGATGAAAAAGGCACTTTTAATAATTGATGTTCAAAAATCCGCTGTTGTTAAACCGGAGATTGCGAAAAATATTGAAAAATTACAATATGAGTATGATGTGGTTTTTGTTTCTAAATTTACCAATCAAAATTCACCATTGTTAAATTTATTGAATTGGTCCGGTTATGACGATGAAACTCTTGCCTTTAAGCCAAAAGATAATGCAATTATATACACTAAAACAGGTTATTCTTCTTATTTGCCGGAAATGAAAGAGTTTGATGAAATACATATTTGCGGTTTTGATACCGATGCCTGCGTTTATAAAACCGCAATGGATTTAGCTGAAATCGGGGTTCGCCCGGTTGTTTTGAAAGATTATTGTTATAGTGCCAATCAAGAATTTCATGATATGGGATTAAAACTTTTGCAAAGAAATATCGGGATAGAAAATATTAAATAATTAACTTTGGGGTGTTATGAATCCGAGGTTGATAATCACATATTCAAAAATGATGAAAAATTGCTATGAGATGAAATAGGCAAGAAAAAAGGCCCAAAATTGTTAAGTG
This sequence comes from Alphaproteobacteria bacterium, assembly GCA_024408895.1. Lineage (GTDB taxonomy): Bacteria > Pseudomonadota > Alphaproteobacteria > RF32 > CAG-239 > RUG410. The sequence continues at coordinate 14,981 of JAKSUO010000010.1, forward strand.
CTTGATTTTTAAGGATAGTCATAAAAATTAGTTTGAAGATTCTCCGGTGTATGGCTTTTTTCATATCAAACATTCTAACTAACTTAACTACTTGATTAAAAAAGAAAAAATCGCCATTTCTGACGATTTTTGAACTGTGGCTGGACTGAGCTTGCAATCTTCGAGCTATTTATTAGTTGTATAATTAAATAATAATGATTACCGGCTTTTTGAATTGATAGTGTCATTATCCTTTCTTCAACTCTTCAAACTTTCTATAACACGAAATTGCTTCTTCATTAAACGAATCATCAAACTCTAAGGTGGTATCTTTAATTATTTCCACATTATAT
>JAKSUO010000100.1 GCA_024408895.1 Alphaproteobacteria bacterium
TTCTTCTATGTTGAATACCGGAGGTAAATCGGTTAAATAGCCACATTCTTTAGCAATTTTAATATATAAATTTAAGGATCGCCCAACTAAAATTGGTGTTCTTCCAGCTTCGTGTGCTGCTAAAATAAAACTTTCCAGCCGTATTAAGTTGGAAGAAAAACACGTTACAATCAAACCTCCTTCAATTTGCGGGACAAGCTTTAAAATGTTTTCCCGAACCTGAGCTTCTGACGGCAAAGGAATGTTCGCTAAAATGTTTGTTGAATCACAAACAAGCATATTCACACCCTCGTCGGCAAAACGGTGCAGTGCTTGCCAGTCTGTCGGCAAAGCTGATAAGGCTTCATCATCAAAACGAAAATCCGTTGCGTGCAAAACATTGCCGTATTTTGTGCGAATTGCCAATACACAGGTTTGAGGTACCGAGTGTACAATGGAAATAAATTCCACACAGAAATTCGGTAATTCAACTGTTCGTTGCCGATTAACGGAAATTAACGGTACCATATCTGCCATCTTAAATTCGTCCAGACGGGCTTTTATTAAGCCGATAGTAAAGTCCATGGCATAAACAGGACACTGGGCATGTGGCCAAATTTGAGCAATTGCACCCATGTGGTCCTCATGCGCATGAGTGATGAACATACCGACAATATCTTCTCGGTGAATATCCAAAAAATCTGGTGAAGCATAAGCTAAATCCATTCCGGGGTAATTGTCGGCCAGAAAACCATATCCGGCATCTACGATGATGAACTTGCCATCCACACCGTACACGAACATATTCATACCGATTTCATCAGCACCGCCAAGCGGAATAAAATAAATGCCGTTTTTATTGAATTTTTCTATATCATCAGTCATAAAATACATCTCCGACCATAATCTTCTGTAATCCGTTTTCTGTATTTAATAATAAATTTGCCTTTTCGTCAATGCCAAGAAAAATTCCTTTTATGCTTCCTTTTTCCTGGCGAACGATAATGTTTTTGTTAAGCCCTTTGACATTTTCCAACCACTGTTGCCGAATAGCAAAAATATTATTTGTAGCCAAATTTTTATCAAGAATATGCAAAAATAAATTTAAAAATGTATTACAATCTGTTTTAATTCCGGCATCTGCCAAGGAGGTTATCGGATAAAGCAGCTGACTTTTGTCGGGACATTGAGAGATATTAACCCCGATACCGACAATCATAAAATTTTTTTCACCTTTTTCCAAAAGCATTCCGCTGACTTTTGCATTGTTTAACAAAATATCATTCGGCCATTTGAGTTGAACATAAGCGGTTGGACAAAGAGCTTTAATTGTTTGTAAAACGCTTAGCGAACAAAGCATAACCAGTGTTCCGCATTGTTGTATGGGGTAGGGAATAACGGCAGAAAAAAACAAATTGCCTTTTAAGCTGTGCCAAACGCGACCACGTCTGCCACGTCCTGCGGTTTGGGTTTCGGCAACAATAACAAATTTGCCGCCAGCAGTAGAACTTTGTTCTAAGGCAACGTCATTTGTGCTTGTTGTTTTTTTGTAATGAAAAATTTTCCAAACCATTATTTGAACACCGTTTCAATCATCAGCACAAAATCTTCAATCAAATACTGCGGGTTAATAACAATAAACAACATTACGGCGGCATTAATCAACATAGCGGTATAAATGCCTTTATCAGCCCTATCAAAAGGTATTTTGATATTTTTAAACATTGTATAAATGATTTGGATGTATGCAAATATCAATATAATGGACATCAATAAAACAAAACCCAATTCATAAAAACGGTAGGTGGCAAGCCTGCTCAAAATTGAAAACTGCCCTATAAATCCCAAAAACGGTGGCAATCCGGATAAAGAAAAAATAAAGATAGTCATCATTGAGGCAATATAAGGTCTTTTATGCACCGCACCTGATAATTCCGGCAGTGTCATCAAATATTCCCCTTTGATTTTTAAACCGAAGAAAGTTGTGCAGATTCCGGCCATTGCCAAAAGATAACAGAATAAATAAACAAACGAAGAATCAATATTTTTCGGAGTAAAATAAGATAGTGCCAACAAAATCAATCCCAAATGATATACCGCAACATAGGCAAATATTTTACGCAAGTTCTGTGCGCTGCAAGCACCGAGAGCGCCAATGCCAACGGAAAGAAGCGCAACAATTTTATAAAAGAACCGCAATTCGTCCTGGTATGCTGCTAACATATGTATATTTAACTGAATAAAACATCCGAAACAAGCCACGATTGGCACAAGAAGAAAATAAGTTGCAACCGGTAAAATGGTGTTGGCGAGGGCTTCGGAAAACCAAAAATGCAATGGTGTCAATCCAAATATAAAAACAAACACGCAAACAAGTGCCGCAACAGCTGAAAAAATGAGGAAATTCGGCTGATTAGCGCTTATATAGGGAGACAGAGCATTGTAAGACAAATCACCGCTGTATGTATAAAAAACAATTAGAGAAAAAACTAGCAACAGCCAACTCAAAAACATCATAATCATATAAATTTTAACATTAAGGGAGGAATCTTTTTTCTTTTGAAACAGTTTTATCAAAGTGAAATTATTTAACGTTAAGACAATACACATTAAAACCGTTAATAATAAATTATAAGATTCCACCAATAAACATCCGCAAAAAACAGACATCAAAATACAACTGCAAAACCAATGTCCGGCAATGTTCATTGAGGTAAACCATTTTTTTGATAAATACAAAACAATGAAGGCGCAGATATAAAGAGAACTTTCAAACAGAAGCGTAAAAGGGCTACCCTGTGTTACGTTAGCGATAAGCGATTTGTTGTAAAATACAATTTCCAGAAAAAAGCTGATAAATAAAAACATGCGCGCAGCTTTAAAACTGTCAGAAATATTGAAATAAGCATCATTGCGGAGCATAATGAACATAATTCCGAGCAATAAGGCAAGAAGAGGTGACAGATAAATCATATATTCAATCATGGCATCTTCCTTAAAAAACAAACCACAGCGGGTTAAAAAACGATAGGAATAAAATAACGGTTATACCGGCAAAAAAGGCTAACTTAGTATCTGAAATATCATAAATAATTTCATTTGTTGTCAATTTGAATCGGTTATCACACATAATGTATAATTCATAAATCAAAGCCATGCCGATTAAAGATATGGAAGTCATAACCCAAATTCCGGTCATAAAGCTTTCTCGGAATAATGCGGAAATCAAAATAAAATTGTTCCAAAACATTGAAGAAATAGGCAGTCCGACAGCAATCAGCACAAAAAATATAAACAAATTTGCCAAGCGAGGCATATAGGCCAATATGCCGCAATAACTACTTCCTGATTCTTCTCGCGCGTTTTCGGCAAATAAATCCAAAACAGCCAAAGAGGCGTTGACAATCAAGAAAATAAATAATGAATAAGCCATATTCATTTGATATTTATTGGTCAGCAACAGTTTGGACATTAAAAAAAGCAGGTAATAAATTGTTGAATAAGAGAATAATTTTTGCAAAAAATTTCTGTGTGATAGGCCTATTAGAGCGATAAACAACATTGTTAAGACGCAAAATGTTTCAATAATCGGCACAAATGTATAAATACTGTCTGACATCATAATTTGTCCGAAACGGATGAAGCCGTAAACACCTGTTAGAGGCATTGTGCTCATAATGATATACAAAAGCGGATTTTTAATATCTGAATAGATAAACGAAATCCAATTATGTAAAGGCCAAATTGGTATTCGTGAGATAAATGCACCGCATATACCGCCGACTACAATAAGTTGTGCGTGTTTCGGAATATCTAAAATACCTACGGCTGAAAGCAAAATACTGCTGTGATTATAGCGATATACCAACAATACAGATATTAATAACAGCAAACAACCGGCAAAATTGAACAAGAAAAACAAAGCTGATGATGAAATCTTTTTAAAACTTCCGTGCAAACAGATGAGCCAGAATAAAGGTAATAACATTCCTGTAAAAAAGACGTAGAAAAGTATAATATCTTTTGCAACCAACAAGGCTTCCATATTCCATATAAAATATAGCGTTAATATCTGTAAAGATTTATTGCGGCGTTGTTCCGAAGAAAGTCCGGTCATACCGATAATGATTGATATATAAATGCCTAAAAGCAAAATCAGCGAGAAAATATCAATCCCCAGAATAAATTTAACATTCGGATGAGTCAGCCACTGGTAAGAATATAAAAATTCCGTATCCATTGTTTCGCATAAAGACAGCATTCTCAGAATCAGCAAGATATTTGCCGATAGGGTAAATAGGGCGACATTATAACCGTTATTTTCGTGTTTTTGCGAAAATAAAACGAACATACAGCCCAACAAAGGCACAAGCAAAAATGTTGCCAATAAACTACCCACCGATTTGCTCCCTCAAATTATAAGACCAGATAAACAGGATAATGATAAACAATAAAACAAAAAATCCGCCGAGCAACGGGCTTTGATGTGCTTTACGAAACAGTGATAGAGCTGATTTTGCTAACCAAGCAATAAATCG
>JAKSUO010000101.1 GCA_024408895.1 Alphaproteobacteria bacterium
TGGCTGCGGCCAAAAACGGACTATCCTGCATAAATTCTCCGCGTACACGGCTTAAACTGGTGGCCAAATCCAACCTAAAGCCGTCAACGTGCATAACATTAACCCAATAACGCATTGAGTCTAATACCAACATTAACACATACGGATTCTGCAAATTAAATGACGCCCCGCATCCTGTGCTGTCATAATAAAAGCGTTTATTTTCTTGCAACGTATAATAACTCTCGTTATCAATACCGCGATAACAAAGTGTCGGACCGAGCTGATTACCTTCAATGGTATGATTATAAACCACATCCAAAATAACTTCTTTATTGTTGGCATGCAAAACTTTTACCATTTGTTTGAATTCATCAATGTCGTTACCTATCAGATATTTTGTTTCCGGCACAAAAAACGACAGTGTTTCATACCCCCAATAATTATCAATATACATTCCGTCTTTTTCGCCGAAAAAGGAAAATACCGGCAACAGCTCAACCGCTGTCACCCCCAACCAATTCAAATAGTTCACAATACTCGGTGAAGTCAGCCCCACAAATTTTCCGCGTTTACACGGTTCAACTTTTGGATTCAACATCGTATAACCGCGCACATGCATTTCATAAATTACCGTATTTTCAAAACGGATTTGCGGATGTTTATCGGTTTCCCAATCAAACGTATCCTCAACAACCACCGACTTCGGCACATACGGTGCGCTGTCAAGTGTGCTAAACGATAAATCTTTATCGGCACTGTCCAAATCGTACCCAAACAACGCTTTGTGCCAAATAAGTTTTCCAATCATTTTTTTAGCATACGGATCCAATAACAGTTTATTCGGATTAAAACGCTTGCCCTCTTCCGGTTTGTACGGACCATATACTCTATATCCATACACTTGTCCCGGTTGCAGACCCTCCAAATAAATATGCCAAATATTATTATCGTTTATATTGATTTCAAAGCGTTGTAATTCTTTGGTTCCATCTTCATTAAACAGGCAAAGTTCCACCTTTTCGGCATGAGCGGAAAAAAGCGCAAAATTGACTCCCTTGCCGTCATATACCGAACCCAACGGATAAGATTTTCCAAACGATGTTTTTATACCGCTCATTGCCTTGCCTTATATTATCTGACCGGTTTTAACACAATGGTAGAAAGCGGCGGTAATACAATTTCCACTGAATAAGGTTTGCCGTTTACACCGTAATTTTGGGCCTGTTGCGGCCCCTCGTTACGCACACCGCTTCCCCAATAGTTTTTATCATCACTGTTAAATATTTCTTGATAAGCGCATGCCTCGTACACACCGACACGATATCCGTGACGAACAACCGGTGTGAAATTGCAAATCACCAACATATAATCATCCGGATTATGACCGCGGCGAATATATGAAATCACACTGTCATCGCAATCGGCATAATCAATCCACTCAAAACCGCGAGAATCAAAATCTTCTTCATATAAAGGAGCATTACCTTTATACATTAAGTTCAAATCACGCACACAGTTTTGCATACCTTTATACATTGGGTATTCCAGCAAATGCCACCGCAAACTTTCTTCGCAATTCCATTCCCAATCTTGTCCGAATTCGCACCCCATAAACAGCAGTTTTTTACCCGGATGCGTCCACATAAAACCATAATACGCGCGAAGTGTCGCAAACTTTTGCCACTCATCACCCGGCATTTTTGACAGCATTGAACCTTTACCATGAACAACTTCATCGTGCGAAATCGGCAGAATAAAGTTTTCATTAAAGGCATATAACAAACCGAATGTTAAAAGCCCGTGATGATATTTACGATGTATAGGTTCGTGGCTGATATAGCGCAACGTATCATTCATCCACCCCATGTTCCATTTATAACCGAAGCCCAAACCGCCGGCTGACACCGGACGCGAAACCATCGGCCACGCCGTTGATTCTTCAGCGCAAGTATATCCGCCTTGAGATTGAGAATAAACAATTTCATTCATCTTACGAATAAAGGCAATAGCTTCCAAATTTTCGTTACCGCCATACACATTAGGTATCCACTCACCGGCCTTGCGGGAATAATCCAAATATAACATTGATGCCACTGCATCAACACGCAAAGCATCAATATGAAATTCCTTCAACCAATACAATGCGCTCACACACAAAAAATTGCAAACCTCGGTGCGTCCGAAATTAAAAACTTTCGTGCCCCAATCTTTTTGTTCACCTTTGCGCGGATCGGCATGTTCATACAAGCACGTTCCGTCAAATTCCACCAATCCGTGTCCGTCTTTCGGAAAGTGTGCCGGCACCCAATCCATAATCACACTGATACCGGCCTGATGAAATTTATCAATCATATAACGGAAATCATCCGGATTCCCGAAACGTGATGTCGGTGCAAACAAACCGGTAATTTGATACCCCCATGAAGCATCCAGAGGATGTTCGCACAACGGCATAAATTCAACATGGGTAAATCCCATATTACAAACATACGGCACCAATCTGTCGGCCAACTCACGATATGTCAAAAATTCACTACCGTTATCACCTTTGCGCCGCCATGAACCCAAGTGAACCTCATAAATTGACATTGGTTTATCATAGGTATTTGAGGTTTGGCGATAACTCATCCATTCGGCATCATTCCATTTATAATGATCTATATCAAACACAACTGACGCTGTACGCGGACGCACTTCGGAAAAAGTTGCCATTGGATCCGACTTTTGCAAAATATAATTTTCCTGTGTTTTAACTTCATATTTATAATATTCGCCTTCCAATAACCCGGGGATAAATATATCCCAAATACCGCAACTGATATGCTTGCGCATAACATGAGTTCTGCCATCCCAATTATTAAAACTGCCGATTACCGAAACACGCTTGGCATTAGGTGCCCACACGGCAAAAGTCACACCTTTCACGCCATCAATTTCCGTAATGTGCGCGCCGAGCTTTTTATAAATTTCATAGTGATTTCCTTGAGCAAACAAATATTCATCAATATCACCTATTGTTGATCTGAAACGATATACATCTTCTGCCTCATAACGACATCCCTGATCATTAACTATACTGAATTTATAATCAAATTCATCTGTTTCATCGCTATTAAATTGGAAAAAACCGCGCTCATCAATTTTTATCATTTTACCTATCAAATTCCCTTTGCGGTTAACCACATCAACTGAAGAAGCAAAAGGCTGAAATGTCCGAATAAAAACTTTTTTCGTTCCTTTATCACGATGGATTCCCAACACGGCAAAAACATTACCGTGATCCCCGTCAACAACAGCACATATTTCTTCTTTTGATAACATATTATCCATAATAAACTCCTGTTTGATACTGCCAAATAATATTTGTTTGCATTTAATTTTACTTCTATATATCTATATAGAGCAATCCGTAAAATTGCAAGTAAAATAACACTCATTTTGTTATATTTTTATGCCTAAACAAAAAAATATTTTCAAAAAATATCAGCTTTAAAATCAACCTCAAAAAAATAGAGAATTTCTTTATTTAAGGTATTGACGAAACCAAAAAACAATATTACAATTATCCCTGTTATAAATTAACGTAATAAATTGAATTATTGGAGAAATTAACATGACTAAAAATTATAATGAAAATTATATTCGTGAAGCTGCTTACTACAATTGGCAAAACGCCGGCTGCCCTAGCGGTCAGGATGAATATTTCTGGAATCAGGCTGTTTGCCAACTTTATGGAACAAAATCTTCTTGCGGTTGTAGCAAGAATACAACAAAATCTTCTTGCGGTTGCAGCAAGAATACAACAAAATCTTGCTCTACAAAATCAAAGTCTTCCGGTAAAACGACTTCTTCAAGCAAGAAATAATTTTAAGAAATAATAAGATTTATTTCTGAAAATACCTGCACATATTGCGGGTATTTTTTTATTCAAAATTAATCACAACAATTTCCGGTTTGCAGTTAAATCTGAAAGGCATAAAACTTGTCCCCAAACCTTTTGAAATAATCAGAGTTTTATCCTGTTCGGTTATCAAACCATAACGATATTTTTGCCCATACTTAGACGGCACACATAATGCTCCGACAACCGGAAAAACAACTTGTCCGCCGTGTGTATGTCCGGCAAGCATCAAATCAACTTTATTCACATCAGGAAACACATCAGGTGAATGAGAAAGTAAAATTGCCGGTTCGGCGCAACCGTTCAATGCTTTTTGAATATCCGGCATATCTGAAGCGTAGTCTTTAACGCCGACAATATAAACATCCCTATTTTGCATTTTTACCTTAATATTTTGATTTTGCAAAACCGTAATCCCAATCTTAGTCAGTACTTTTACGATTTCCGCTTTTCCGTAATATGTGTCATGATTTCCCAACACAGCATAAATACCGTAACGACTTTTTATGCCACGCAATTCTGCCGCAATATTTTCTATCGGCAT
>JAKSUO010000102.1 GCA_024408895.1 Alphaproteobacteria bacterium
GTTCTGTTATAAGTACTTCCGCCCTAGCTGTTTTAAATAAAGCATTTTTCCTAGCTTTTTCTAAATCATTTTTAAGTTTTTTTATTAAATTATCTTTTTGTACTAATTCTTGTTTCATTTTACTGCGTTCAACAACCAAATCCACCATACCATGTTCCAACAAATATTCGGCACGTTGAAAACCTTCCGGCAACTTTTCGTGCAGGGTTTGTTCTATAACGCGAGGACCTGCAAATCCGATTAAACATCCTTTTTCCGCCATATTGATATCACCGAGCATGGCAAATGAAGCTGAAACACCACCGGTTGTCGGATCAGTCAAAATGGAAATGTAAGGCAGTCCTGCTTCTTTAACTTTGTTGATGGCAGCAGTTGTACGCGCCATTTGCATTAAAGAGAGCATACCTTCTTGCATGCGGGCTCCACCGGATGATGCCACGGTTATTAATGGCAATTTGTGAGATAAAGCATAATGCGCAGCGGTGACAATCCCTTCACCGACAGCTAGTCCCATTGAACCTCCCATAAATGAAAAGTCCATAACCGCCACAACGCTTTCAATTTCGCCGATTTTGCCGTGAGCTACCTGGATAGCGTCATTACTTCCGGTTTTTTTGCGGTTAGCTTTTAATCTGTCGCTGTATTTTTGAATATCTTTGAATTTAAGCGGATCGTCAACAATAGGCGGAAGAGATAAAACGGTGTATTTACCGTTATCAAACAGTAATTTCATCCGATTATCAACATACAGCCGCAAATGATGACCGCATGATGTGCATACATAAAGGGATTCTTTTAATTCTTTTGAGAAAAGCATTTGATCGCAATTTGGACACTTTATCCATAAATTGTCGGCAATTTCTTTCGGAGTTGTCTTTTGAATTTTCGGACGAACAATATCTGTGAGCCAATTCATAAATCAGATTCCTTTCTTTGAGCGATTTAGCCTCAAATTTTCTTTCAATTTTTTAAAAAAACTTGCAACGGTTTTGTGTTCTGTCACAACCGTAATTTCGGGATTCGCGGCCACTTTTTCTTGCAATCCGGCAATATTAAGTTTCAAATCACTAACAGTATGGTTTAACTTTTCCTGTTCAATATTTAATGCTTTATTTGTTTTCATCTGTTGCTTTAAGTTGTGGCGCAACGGCAAATAATTAAGCCAAGCATTTAATTTTCCCAAAATATACCCTAAAGCCAAAAATACAATGAGAACAATTTGCGGTTTAATGCAATCTTGCGGCCACTGCGCAAAAGCGATTCCTTCTTCAGATGTGCTGACACCGCATAAAAGCCATGCCACTAAAGCCACACAGGGAAGAACAATAAGAAAATAAACAAATCTCATGCCATTATCCTTTATGTTAAAACGACATTAGATTGAAGGCTGAAATTAAGAATTCAATCTGTCGTGCAACTCTTTGCCCGTTTTAAAATGGACGATATTTTTTGATGGAACCTCAACTTTTGTTTTGTTTTTCGGGTTAATGGCCACACGTGGTTTTCTGTTGCGCACGGAAAATGCACCGAAACCTCTGATTTCCACACGATCACCCGCAGCTAACGCACTTGTTAGTTTATCAAACACGACACTGACAATTCCTTCAATATCTCTAATAGTTAAATTAGGCATTTGAGAAGCAATTTTTTCAATTAATTCAGATCTAGTCAATTTTTCCTCACTTTAAATGGTTAAGTAACAATTTTTATCAGTAATACACTGTTCTGTTTTATATATCTATATAATTTTTACGATTTTACACAAACATCTGGCGCTCTTAAATACAAAGGTTTAGGATAATTGAGCTTTTTGTTTTTTAATTTTTGCAAAGCGCATGCGGCCACATCAGTTATATCGGCACTTTTATCCATACGAATTGTATGCAAAGTCAGCCCGCTCGGTTTATCCAAAAACCGCTCCACACCATTGCCGATAAGGGTAACGGTTTTACCTTTCAGCATATCTATAATATTTTCATAAGGCAAAGCGGCGGCATCACATAATTTTTCTAATTTACCGTTGAAAAGTTGAAAATAAAAATCATCACGTTTTGTTTCTATTATAACGGCATTAAATGCTGACAACTCGTTGATTTCAAGGGAATGAACATACGCTTCAAATGCGGAAACGCCGGTAATTTGCATATTTGGCAGAGCCAAAGAAAAAGAACGTGCCGCCGCAATTGAAGAACGCACGCCGGTAAAAGATCCCGGGCCAACGCACACAGCCAACAAACCGATGTCGGAAAATTGAAGCTGTCGGCGATTGAGAATATTTTCTATTTCCGGCATCAAAACTTCTGCCTGTCCGAAATCCATTTGTTGCTGAAATTTTTCCAATACTATATTGTCGTTTAATAAGGCAATAAAACATCCGTCAGCGGTTGTGTCAAAAGCCAATGTGTACATTTTTCTGTTTTCCAATCTTAAAAAAAATCTCAATCAATTAAAAAAATTAATTGCCAATTAAGACGTATATAATATAAAATCAAATTAAGCGCAAATATTTTTTGTTAAAGAAATGCAGATGAGTGACGAATTACTGAGAAATATGGTTTTGATGAGCGTTGTCATAGAACTGATTATGATTAGCGTTATTGTGTATTTGCAAATAAAAATATATAAGCAAAAATGCAAAATTTATTTTATCAAAAGAGATAGAGAACGCTGTAACGAATTGTTGTTTACGGCAAAAGACGGATATGTCTGTTTTGTGTATCCGGATCAAAAGGTTAAAGATCCGCGCAAAACGGTTATTGAAAGATGCTCGCGCCGCTTAGCTGTTATGTTCGGATTGAAAAATGGTACTGCTTCATCTTTTGAAGATGTTGCCGATTCGTTTTATAAGGAAGATGCTCGTATTTTAAAAAAATATGTGACAATGCTTAAACAAGAGGGACACGCTTTTGAAGATGTGTTAACCTTAAAAGGAAACCATAGATATGTTTGTGTTTATGGCAGTCGTGTGCAAAGTCGGGATAATGATTTGTATTGCGATGTGGTTTGGTTTAAGGATATTAGTGATGAAGCACGGAAAATGGCAGAGCTTGAAAGCAAAAAAGAAGCTGTTTTGAATTCTCTTAAACAATTTGAAAATATGGTGGATGGCTTAAACTATCCTTTATGGTTGCGTGATGAAAATTTGAATATAATTGCCGTTAATAAAAAATATGTTGAATACAGCGGGTTAAACGGCAAGAGTGAAGTTGTGGAAAAGAATGTTGAGCTTGGTAACGGCAAAGGTGAAAATGTGGCACTTGCCGCGGCCAAAGAAGCTCAAAAAACAAAAAAGATGCAAAAAGCGGCATACAGCACTGTATATAATGGAAAAATTTACAATTTTGAAGTTCAGGAAAATCCGTATTTTATCGGGGAAATTTTAGATAAAATCGGCACGGTTGGTTATTTGAATGATGTTACCGAGTTGGAAAAAGCCAAACGCAATTTCAAAATTAATCAGAATAATCATTTGGATATTTTATCTGCTTTGGGGACGGCTATTGCCATTTATGACAACAAAACAAAACTGTTTTTTTTCAACACCTCTTTTAAAAGCTTATGGAACTTGGAAACCGCATTTTTGGAAACAACGCCGACATATTTGCAGTTTTTGGAAACAGTGCGTGAAAACAAGATGTTGCCACCGGTTCCGGATTTTAAACTTTATAAAGATGATGAGCAAAGTGTTTTCAATAATTTATTGGAGCCTAAAGAAGATTTGTTGCATTTGTCGGATGGCAGAACTGTGCGCCGTCTGCGGGCACCGCACCCTAACGGGGTTATTTTTGCTTATGAAGATGTTTCCGATCGGTTGGCCACCATGCGCCGTTTAAATGAATTGACGGCCATGCAGCAAAATATTTTGGATAATTTAACAGATTCTGTCGTAATTTTCGGTGCAAATCGCCGGCTTAAATTTTATAACAAAGCCTATATGAAATTGTGGATTATTGATGTGCATAAAATGCAAGACGAACCTAAATTGGAACAAATTATGGAATATCAGAAACTGTTTTTCTCAAATATAGATGATTGGGTGGCGTTTAAAGAAAGTATGAGCGACAATATTACCAATGGTCGTAAATTCAGTTTATCGCGTGATGATGACGTCAAGATAGATGTATCGCCACAGGTCTTTTATGACGGTTCTATAATGATTACATATAGCATTGTATCAACATCGCAATCAGATAAAGAAAGGGCAAATCATGGCTGAGTTGCAAGAGCAGGAAGAACAAAAACAAAAAAAGCAAGAGCCAATCAAAACCGATAAAAAAGGGTTTGATAATAATGAACGCCTGACTTTAAAGATTAATGTGCGCGCAGCAGAGCAATATGATGCGGAGAGAGGAAAGAAAAAAATCGGTGCTTTGCCTCCTAATATGAAAAAATTGAAGAAAAAAGTGCGAGATTT
>JAKSUO010000103.1 GCA_024408895.1 Alphaproteobacteria bacterium
AATCATTCAACCCCCATTAAAATGGGGGTAGTCTGTAAGGCATTAATACAAAAAAATCTTCGCACTGAAAATAAAATGCGAAGATTTTTATTGTTTTACATGCAAATACTTTACCAATCATTGCCTATTGCCGTCGGTACATACTCTCCTTGCGGATTATAGCCGTATTCTATACGGTTGTTACCGATTGCCGTCGGTACATATTCACCTTGCGGATTATAACCATACTCAACACGGTTATTACCGATTGCCGTCGGCACATATTCACCTTGCGGATTATAACCATACTCAACACGATTATTGCCGATTGCGGTCGGCACATATTCTCCTTGCGGATTATAACCGTATTCAACACGTTCATTGCCTATTGCCGTCGGCACATACTCCCCTTGGGCATTATAGCCATATTGCACACGCTGACCGTTGATTTCGGTTGGCACATATTCACCCTGTGCATTATAACCATAGTGAATATTCCGTGCCGTAACCGGCATAATTATTGCCATCACGGCAACCGTAATATAAATAACAAATTTCATATTATTCTCCTTATCTCTGTGCTTATCATTTTACAAAAATTACAAAAAGTCAATGTATTTTTGTAAAAATACACTTTATCGGATAGTTTAAATATTTTCTAATGAGCCATCAAACGTGCTTTTTCGCGATTCCAATCACGTTCTTTGGTAGCTTCCCGTTTATCATAAATCTTTTTGCCTGTTCCGAGCCCGATATCCAATTTAGCTCGTCCGTGCGAATCAAAAAACAATTTCAATGCCACCAATGTAGAACCTTTGCGACTGAGTTCATTAATGATTTTAATAACTTCCCGCCGATTAAGCAACAACTTACGATTACGCCGCTCGGCATGACTTGCGTACCCCTGATTATCATAAGCAGCAATAAACATATTTGACATATACAACTCATCTTTCTCAATAATCCCGTAGGCATCACGAATATTCGCATGCCCCAGGCGCAAAGATTTAACCTCGGTTCCCAACAACACCAAACCGGCCGTATATGTTTCATTGATATTATAGTCAAAACGGGCACGATGATTTTCCGCCACCGTGCCAAATGCTATAAAATCTGATTTTTTGCTTTTCTTAGCCATTATTTTGCGGCTTGCCCCTCACCTGTCGGTTGTTCATTTTTTGCACCATTATCTGCCGATTGAACATGCGATATTTTGCTACGCGGCATACAATTTCCTTCAACGTATGCTCCAGGTTCCAAGGCAATGCGTAAATAGTAGGCATTACCGATTAAACGGGCATTATTAGCCACAAATAATTCCTCTGTATCAATCGTCCCGTTCACCGTACCGTAAACACTGAGAGACTTTGCTTTTATATCTCCCATAATATACCCGCGTGTGCCGACAATAACTTCATTGCACATGATATTGCCTTCCAGCTTACCGTCAATATGCAAAGTTTCACCGCCCCAAATATCGCCCTTAATTTTGGTATCATAGCTGATAATACTCGGCACCGGTGTATTTGACCCGCGGCTCATACGAGCAATTTTTAAATAAATCATACGCTTTAAACTACGCATTGTTATTCTCCTTATGATTCATTCATACTGCGAACATTTACAAATGTCAACGGGTTGACATTGCGACCGTTGTATAAAACTTCATAATGCAAATGGCTACCAGTTGCCCGACCTGTCCGTCCCACTTCACCGATAGCTTGGTTATATACAACATTATCACCTTTTTTAACATATATTTTGTTCAAATGAGCATACTTTGTCATAAAACCGTTAGCATGCTTGATTTCCACAATATTACCATAACCGTTATGCTGATAACCGGCAACAACCACCTTTCCGGCAGCCGGCGCCGACACGCGGCTTCCCAAAGTGGCGCTCAAATCCACACCTTTATGATATGCCGCCGTGCGCTTAAACGGATCCGAACGTCCGCCAAAAGTTGACGATAAACTATATTTATAAACCGGTTTACCGAGCGGAACGGCTTTTAATGCACACTTGTATTGCTCCACCAAATCCAACTTTTTAAAAGTCTCTGACAACTTATCCAACAATTTACCATCTATCTCGCTCCCCTTCAAAGGCTCATATAAACCGCCCTTGCCATCTTTAAGATTGGAAAGCGGGTTAAAATATTGTTTTTGAACTTTCAGGGTACTGTTAATTTGGGAAAGAGAATTTTTCACCTCTTCTATTTCTTTACCGGATATACTTTCAATCTTATCCAAAATTGCTATTTCGGCATTTTCCAACCCTTTAACCGTTTTTTGCAAGTTCTGCAACTTTGCATCCAATACGCTGATTTTGAAACGCAAAGTGCTATTTTCACGCATCGCGATATCTTTTTGAATTAATGCTTCTTTTTTACTAATTTTATCTTCCATATCTTTCGGATTAATCCATACTTCGGTATCTGCAACTTGTTTAATTTTATCTTCCACGGCATGAGCATGTTCCTTATAAGCATTTAGCTCATTCATACCACTTCCGGCTTCTTCCACTGAAGCAATCACATCTTTTAAATTATTTTGCAAAGCCGTTACGTCGGACATTAAATCCATATAGGCTCCGCGGGTTTTATCCAGTTCTTTGTCCTTGCGGTGAATAATTTTTTCCGAACGATGAAAATAGTAGTAATTATAACCTGACCAACAAAACACTGTTGTCAACAAAATCAGCATAAAAACTTGCAAATTGTGAGAAATATTGAAAACTTTAGCGCGTCCCGAACTGCGAAAGATAATTTCTTTATCCGCTAAAAAAGGCTTTTTTTCGGTATATTGTACCTTGCGCTTTTTCAATTTATATTTGTTTTTCTTCAAACGACAATCCTTTTGTAGTCAAACCTAAGGTCTGTATAACTCAAAAGATTGTAAAAATAAAGTTTTTTTTATCACTTTATCCCAAACCTTTGCATAACTCTGATTTTTCGCGCTATACATACTTATTTATCTTAAAATGTCGGATTTATTGTGATTTTTTATAGACAGAGCCGAAAATAGTCCTATAATGCACTAAATTTATGAAAGGCAGTACAATGAAAATTGAACACATTCAACAACTTATAAAACCTTATCTCACACGCCGCAACATAACAATCAGTTGTGTTGTTGTCTTTGCGTTTTTATTGCTAAAATTATTCACCGGCAACGATAACAACCCAAATTTCAATACTCAACCGCTGATAATGGGAAATATAACCGAAAGTATTACCGCTTCGGGCACAATAAATCCTTTGTCCACCGTTTCCATAGGTACGCAAGCCTCCGGTCGCATTGCCGAAATTTATGTTGATTATAATTCAGAAGTTAAAGAAAAACAGTTGTTGGCATTAATAGATCAGGATAATGCCAAAGCTAATGTGGCTCAACGCGAAGCTGCGTTGGAAATTGCCAAAGCTCAAGTCGCTGTTGTTGAAAATAACATCAAATATTACAAAAAAGCATTAGATAGAATTTCTAAATTAAATGCCTCAAAATATTCCACCGAAAAAGATTTGGAAGCTGCCGAACGCGATTATGACAATGCTTTGGCGCAACTTGCATTGGAACAAGCGCAAGTCAAACAGGCAGAAGCGTCATTAAACTCTGCCCAAACAGAACTTTCATATACCGAGATTAAATCACCGGTTAACGGCATCGTCATTTCCAAAGCCGTTGAAGTCGGACAAACGGTTGCCGCCAGTTTTTCCACGCCGGAATTATTTTCTGTGGCGGAAGATTTAACTAAAATGCAAATTGAAGCCTCGGTTGTAGAAGCTGATATTGCCAAAGTCAAAGACGGACAAACAGTTCGCTTTACCGTTGACAGCTACGCCGACGAATATTTTTACGGCAAAGTCGTACAAGTTCGCAACGAGGCGGTTATAACCTCAAATGTTGTTACTTACACGGTTGTGATTGAAATTGACAATACAAATCTAAAACTCAAACCGGGAATGACGGCTAATGTTGAAATTATTACGGCAGAAGAAAAAAATGTGCTGTTAGCACCAAATCAAGCTTTGCGTTTTTATTTAGATGACGGCAGTGACAAACGTTTTCAAGATCGCGGGATATGGGTTCTACGCAACAAAGAGCCTCACCGAATAAGTGTAAAACTTGGTGTCAGTGATGATAACAACACGCAAATCACAAAAGCTGACGAAGAATTAAAAGCCGGTGATCAAGTCATTGTTTCAAAAGCTTCCGATAAACGCAACGCAACTCCTAAAATGAGAATGAGGATGCCACATTAATGAAACCGCTTATTGAATTAAAAAATATTCACAAAAGCTACCCGTTAGACGGTTTTGACTTGGAAATTTTAAAAGGTATTGATTTAACCATTAACGCCGGCGAATTTGTTGCGATTATGGGACCGTCCGGTTCCGGAAAGTCAACGCTTATGAATAT
>JAKSUO010000104.1 GCA_024408895.1 Alphaproteobacteria bacterium
ATAATTGCTCTGTTCCATCTTCAACAATAATACGATAAGGTTGTTTATGTGTTTTCGGAACACTATGTTCTATCACACGAATTTTCCCTGTCCACAATTGTCCGTTGGCTGCTTGCGACAGCGGTATTTTGCACCGTCGGTCAATAAAGTTGCACGGCAAATGCCACAATATGTCCGCCACACGATTTCCTCACAAATTTGCTAATAATTTTCCATAACGCAAACCAACACCGATTAGTGTGTCAACGGGAGCAAAAAGCGGATATAAAATACTCGGGCGCATGTTAATTTGTCTTTTTTTTGTTGCGATAATAAATGCATTGTATATATTCAAAGCAAAGTTGTAAACAGGAAAGCATAAACTATGCAACAGGATATTCAAAAACTTAAAGGCAAAATAATTTCGTCGGTCTGCGACGGTTATGAGGCCATGCTTTTAAGCCGATGGGGTGATAAAAAACAGCCGATTTTATATATTGCCGCCAATGGTTTGAATTTGGCGCAAACGGCATCGTTGCTAAGATTTATGCATCCGGAATATCAAGTTTTGGAGTTTCCGGCGTGGGATACCGTGCCGTATGACCGTGTGGCACCAAACAGCGCAATCATTGCCAAACGTGTGGAAACATTGTCGCAAATTGTGTTTTATGGCGGTGCCAAACCTTTGGTTGTGGTTACAAGTGTCGGCGCCGCATTGCAAAAGTTGCCGCCGGCAAAAATCTTTCGTAATGCCCGCAAAAATATAAAAGTTGGCGGAAAAATGGATTTTGATGCGTTTTTGCATTATGCCGCCGTTAACGGATATAGTCGGGTAGAACAAGTAATGGAACCTGGCGAGTATGCTGTCAGAGGCGATATTATAGATATATTTCCGAGCGGTTCGGAAAATCCGCTGCGGATAGATTTATTTGATGAAGATATAGAACGATTGCGCTTTTTTGACGCGGTTAGTCAGCGAACACTTGGTGAATTGCAGGAATATGATTTTCAGGTGGCAAACGAGATAATTTTAGATGCACATACCGTTCGTTGTTTCCGTGAACGTTATCGCGAAAGCTTCGGCGCTGACGGTATGCACGACGAAATGTATGAGGCAATTTCTCAATCACGAAAATATATCGGTATGGAAAATTGGTTGCCGCTGTTTTATGAAGATGCCTTGCCGACTTTATTTGATTATCTGCCAAATGCCGTGATTGTTGCCGGCAAGGATGTCACCGACGCGGTCAAATCAAAAACGGAAGGCATTGAGGATTATTATTGCGCTCGTTCAGAGGCTCTGGCCGTTCGCGGTCGCGGAAACGAAGAAGAAGTTTATCGGCCATTGCCCCCTAATATGTTGTATTTAACAAGCGATGATTTTACGGCAAAACTGCAAGAACGTTCAGCGGTATATTTGAGCGGTTTGGGAATGACGCAAAGCGTTGAGGTTGTTGATGCGCAATCAATACCGGGACGCAATTTTGCACATGCACGCAATATCAGTAATGCCGCCGTTTATGAAGAATTGAAAAATTATCTGGGCGAAAACGGAAAACTAAATCGGATTATTTGTTGCTATGCCGAAGGATCACGCGAACGCTTAAAAGGGTTGATGAGCGAATACGGTGTTAAAGATGTTATGTCCGCCCAAAGTTGGGCAGAAGCCGAGAATATTTGCCGGCAGAAAAAAATTGCCGTTGTATTAACTGATTTGGCTCATGGTTTCCGCGATAGGGATTATTGTCTGATTTCGGAACAAGATATTTTAGGTGAACGGCAACATCGTAAACAAAAGAAAATGACTTCAAAAGATTTTATTGCTGATGTGTCTTCACTGAACGTTAATGAGTTGGTTGTGCATATAGAACACGGCATTGGACGGTTTATGGGTTTGGAAAATATTATGGCCGGTGGCGCACCGCACGATTGTTTGAAGTTGCTCTTCGCGCATGGCGATAAGTTGTTTGTGCCGGTTGAAAATATTGATGTGATCTCGCGTTACGGTTCCGATGACGAAAATATTCAGCTTGATACACTCGGAGGTGCGGCTTGGCAGGCCAAAAAAGCCAAAGTTAAAGAAAAAATCAAGGATATTGCCGAAAAGCTGATTAAAATTGCTGCCGAACGACATTTAAAAACGGCAGAAAGCTTTATGCCGCAAGGCGGTGCGTATGATGAGTTTTGTGCAAAATTTCCATATAACGAAACAGATGATCAGCTGCATGCCGTTGCCGATATTTTGCAAGACTTGAGCGCCGGTGAACCTATGGACAGACTGGTGTGCGGTGATGTCGGATTTGGCAAGACCGAAGTTGCTTTAAGAGCCGCCTTTACGGTGGCAATGTCGAGTGCGCAAGTTGCGCTTATTGTGCCGACAACTTTACTGGCTCGTCAGCATTATTTGAACTTTGCCGAACGTATGCAGGGGTTTCCGATAAAGGTGAGAATGTTGTCACGTTTAAGCACAGCTAAAGAAATTAGAGAAACAAAAGACGGCTTGAAAAACGGAGCGGTGGAAATTGTTATTGGCACACACGCCTTGCTGGCTAAGGATATTGAATTTTGCAATCTGGGATTATTGATAATTGATGAGGAACAACATTTCGGTGTGGCCCACAAAGAACGCTTAAAGGCCCTAAAATCAGATGTTCATGTCTTAACGCTGAGCGCAACGCCGATACCTCGTACGTTGGAACTGGCTTTGACCGGCGTTAAACAACTTAGTATTATCGCCACGCCTCCGGTGGACAGATTGGCTGCTCGTACATTTGTTATGCCGTTTGACAGAGTGATGATAAAAGAAGCCATATATCGTGAAAAATTCCGCGGTGGACAAACGTTTTTCGTGTGTCCTCGTGTTTCTGATATTGCCGAAATGGAAAAGGTTTTGCGCGAATTGGTGCCGGATATTAGAATTGCTGTGGCGCACGGACAAATGCCGGCTCGTCAGCTGGAAGATATTATGGGAGATTTTGCCGCCGGCAAGTATGATTTGCTTCTATCTACCACCATTATTGAATCAGGTATAGATATGCCGACGGTAAATACAATGATAATACACCGTGCCGATATGTTCGGTTTGGCGCAATTATATCAGTTACGCGGCAGAATAGGGCGTTCAAAAATTCGCGGCTATTGTTATTTTACAGTACCGCAGCGCAAAAAACTCAACGCGACTGCCGAAAAACGTTTGGCGATTTTGCAAGCTTTAGATACGCTTGGCGCCGGATTTTCTCTGGCCAGTCATGATATGGATATTCGCGGCTCAGGCAATGTTTTGGGAACAGAACAATCCGGGCACATCAAAGATGTCGGCATAGCTTTGTATCAGCATATGCTGGAAGAGGAAATAGAACGCCAAAAGAATGCGCATCTGCAAGAAACTCAAGCAATTGTTGGCTCAACCGATTGGGCACCGCAGATTACAACCGGAATTCCATTAATGATACCGGAAAGTTATGTCGGAGATTTAGGCCTGCGCTTGGGGTTATATCGTCGCATCGGCGCACTTAAAGATGAAACGGAAATTGCCGATATGCGTGAGGAACTGACAGATCGTTTTGGCACTATTCCGCCGGAAGTTGAGAATTTGTTGCAGACGATTGAAATTAAACAGTTGTGCTACAAAGCCAATATTTCCAAAATTGACGCAGGTGCCAAAGGAATTTTGTTATCTTTTCATAACAATACCTTTGCGGCGGCGGAAAAGTTGATTGAAATGGTTGCCAAATCGTTCGGGGTTTTGAAAATCAGACCGGATCAACGTTTGTTCTTGGAGTGCAATTTAGCTTCATATACAGATAGAATGGCAAGGATTAAAAAATTGGTTACGCAATTGGTGGATTTGTTATGAAAAATTTGCATAAAGGAAAAAAAGTTCTTTACAAATCAGAAATATGTGATATATGCATTGACAACAATAACAAATATTATCTTAAAGTGGAGCCGTGAGGCTCCGCTTTTTTAATTAAGGAAAAGCAATGCAGAAGCATTATTTGGAAGATTTGATTACACCGGTTGTTGAGGGGCAAGGCTATGAGCTTGTGCGTGTTTTGACAATGGGCGGAGAAACGCATCCGACTTTGCAGGTAATGATTGATACCTTGAACGGTAAAAACATCACGGTAGATGATTGTGCTAAAGTTAGTACGGTGCTTTCCGATGTTTTGGATGAAAAAGATCCGATTAAAGAGAAATATTCTTTGGAAGTTAGCTCTCCGGGATTGGACAGACCTCTAACCAAACTTGCGCATTTTGAAAAATATATCGGCTATGAAGCTAAGTTGGAAACCGAGGAAAAAATTGATAATCGCAAGCGTTTCAAAGGGAAAATTTTAAAAGTTGTCGGTCAAGATGTTGTTCTGACTGAGGAAA
>JAKSUO010000105.1 GCA_024408895.1 Alphaproteobacteria bacterium
ACGGTTGGCATATTTGCAGGTAATTGACTGCATAACCGGCAATGGTCAGAGCGGCAATCGGCAAAACAACTTTTTCAAACGGAAAATGAGCGTGTCCGTTGTTTTTTGCTTTCATCCATTGATAAAATACCGATGAATATATCAGGATAAGTGCGCCCAAAATTGTGCAGAATAAGAACGGATCCAAATAAAAAATCAAAATCGGCTTCGGAGAATATGTTAAATCTTTAACATAAACACCGGCAATCATGGATATTGATAAAATCATTATAAGGGAATTGCGAAATTTAAAGTTCCATCCTTTCTTTTCAAACCACAAAATCGTCCAATAGCCGATAAGGGCTAACAGCGCACCGGCCCATACGGCAATAACGCCGTCATCAACTCCTAAATTGCGCGCAACTTCCAAGCCGACGGCAACACCGACCGTGCATACGGCGCATGCCGGATTTGCGTATGCCGGAAAAATATATAAAAGGCTGAATATAAGAACAAAACCGAATATCAACATAAGTTTCTCCCTTGTGACCGCTTTAATGATGCAAACGGCGAATTTTTAACATTGGCGTACCCGGCGAGGCTTGAACTCGCAACCTTCGGCGTCGGAGGCCGATACTCTATCCAATTGAGCTACGGGTACATATTATTTAAATTTCTTTGTTTTTTTACATAATTTTACTTGACTTGTCAACTAAATGAATGTATTAACAAGCAACAATATTGTTAAATTTTACTTAAGGAATTGAAAAATGTCTAAAAAATGTGATATCACGGGCGCCGGTGTTATGAGCGGTAACTTGGTTAGCCACGCTAACAACAAAACGCGTCGCCGTTTTATGCCTAACTTGCAAGTTGTATCTTTGTTCAGTGAAGCTCTGAATAAAGTGTTTAAATTGCGTGTTTGCTCTAAAACGTTGCGTTCTATTGAACATAACGGCGGTTTGGACAGCTATCTGACTTCTACTTCTAATACGAAGTTGACTGAAGAAGCTAAGAAAATAAAAAAATCTATTGCTGCAAAGCAAGCATAATTGATTATAGAGTATGATAAAAGCGCCGGGGTAATTATCGGCGTTTTTTTGTTTTTGGAAAATTGTTTCCGAATCTAAAACAGATGGCGCAGATGAACAATAAAAATCAGATGTAAGCGGAATATTGTAAACAAATATATCCCGACTGATGTGAAATACGGCGAATAAATATAAATTTTTACCCGATTCTGCGAATGATTTGAGCGGCAATATCCTCATATGCCTTAGTGAGCGGACTGTCCGGATTTTCGGCAACAATCGGTGTTCCGGCGTCAGAAGTGGCGCGGATTTCAAGCTCCAACGGTATTGCGCCTAAAAATGTTTCTCCCATATCTTCGGCGGTTTTCTTGGCGCCGTTATGCCCGAAAATGTGCGCATGTTCGCCACAATGCGGACAGACAAAGTAACTCATATTTTCTACAATACCCAAAATCGGCGCGCCGATTTGCTTAAACATATTTACGCCTTTGATTGCGTCAATCAGTGCAATGTCTTGCGGGGTGGAAACAATCACAATACCGGCAAAATCTAAGCGTTGCGAAAGCGTGATTTGAATATCTCCCGTTCCCGGCGGCATATCTATCACCATAATATCAATCTCACCCCATTCGGTTTGAGTTAAAAGCTGCTGAATGGCGTTGCAGGCCATACTGTCTCGCCAAATTAACGGAGTGTTGCGGTCAATGAGTGCGCCGATGGAAACTGATTCTATGCCATATTCTTGAAAAGGCTTAAAATGTTCACCGTCAACGGTTGTCAGCGGCGAGCCTTCGTAACCGAGCATAGTTGGCACGGACGGACCGTATATATCGGCATCCGCCAGTGCAACTTTTTTACCGAGATTTGCCAATGCCAACGCTAAATTGACAGCGGTTGTTGATTTGCCGACACCGCCTTTACCCGAGGCAACTCCGATAATTTTTTTTACACCGTTTACCTGCCATTTTTCCAGAGCTTGTGTGCTGAGATTTACAGTTTTATCTTCCACAAAGACAATATTGCTTTTATATTGCGGAAACTCTTGTGACAATCGTTGTTTTAAACGTTTTGTTACGTCAGGATCTTCTGCTAAATTTTGCATTTCAACAATGATGCGATTGCCTAATATCTTGATTTGACGAATGTTTGTAGCCGGATAGTATTCGGCGGTTATTATTAAAATGTCTTGTTCGTTCATATGTTCCTCAATGTGGATATAAATTGATAGTTGATTGTTTTTATTTAATATATAGATTATCCTAAAGCAAGAAAAATAAACATTAAAGGAAATAAAATGGTGAAAAATTCTAATCCTTGGAACGACGAGTCCGGTGATAATGATAACTGGAACAACGTTGAACAAATGCCGCTGAAACACTCGTTTAAGCGTTGGCAAACAAATAATCCGAAAGATAATTGGTTCGGCTATGCAAAATATGGGGCAATGCTGATTTTGGTGTTGTGGATATGCAGCGGATTCTATCAGATTCAGCCAAGTGAGCAAGGGGTTGTTTTGCGTTTCGGACGCTATGCCGAAACAACAGACGCCGGTTTGCATTATCATTGGCCGACACCGATTGAAGATGTGATAAAAGTTAATGTAACGCAGGAAAGAAGCATTAACTTAGGTTCATCCGATAGTCGTGATTTCAGAAATAATGCTTTTACCGAAAGTCATATGCTGACAGGTGATGAAAATATTGTTGATATTAATTTGACGGTTGTCTGGAAAATTAAAGATGCCAAAAATTATTTGTTCAGTATGCGCAGTCCGGATGAAACTGTCAGCGTGGCGGCGCAATCAGTGCTGCGTGAAATTGTCGGACAATCGGAAATGCAACCGATTATAACCGGCGATCGCGGTAAGGTGGAAGATGAAACCAAAGAAGAATTACAGCGCGTTTTGGATGAGTTTAATGCCGGTATTGTGATTGTGCGTGTGAAATTGCAAAAAGCCGATCCGCCTCGCGAAGTTGTTGACGCATTTAATGAAGTACAGCGCGCAAAAGCCGATATGGAACGTTTCAAAAATGAGGCAGAGGCGTATCGTAATGAGGTTATTCCAAGGGCTAAAGGCCATGCCGTACAAATTACGCAAGATGCCGAAGCTTATAAAGCGGCAACCGTGAATAAAGCCGAAGGTGAGGCAAAACGTTTTGCTTCCGTTTATGAAGCATATAAAAACGGTAAAGCGGTTACAATACGCAAAATGTATTTGGATTCAATAGAAAGTGTCTTGAGTAAGGCAAATAAGGTAATTATTGATCCGTCACAAAAAGGCAATTTGTTGCCGGTGTTATCATTAAATAAATCGGCTGCTAAGGAGTAAGAAAATGAATAATAAAATAGGAATTTTGCAGAGTGTTGCGATTGTTGTCGGTGCTTTATTGATATTATTATTCAGTTCGGCTTATATCGTGTATCAACCGGAACAGGCCATTGTTTTGCAATTTGGAGAACCAATTCGTGTGATTAATGAGGCCGGTCTGAAATTTAAGGTGCCGTTTGTGCAAAACGTGGTGTTTTATGATTTGCGTTTGCTAAATCTAGATCCGCCGGCGCAAGAAGTTGTGTTGAATGATAAAAAACGTTTGGATGTGGATAGTTTTACGCGTTACAGAATCATTAATCCACTGCAATTCTATCAAACGGTGAGGACAGAAGAACAGGCACGCAGCAAATTAGCGGAAATTGTTAATTCTTCGTTGCGTAAAGTTCTCGGACGCGTAACACTGACCGAATTACTTTCGCAACAACGTACACAAATTATGGATGATATCAGTGCCATTGTAAAAAAAGATGCCGAAGCCATAGGAGTCAGCGTTGCCGATGTCCGAATCCGCCGTGCCGATTTGCCACGCGAAGTTATGCAGGCAATTAATGACCGGATGAAAACGGAACGACAGCGTGATGCCAAAGAATTCCGCGCCAAAGGACAGCAACAAGCACAAAATATTCGCGCTACTGCAGATAAAGAAGCAACAATTATTGTCGCCGAAGCGGAAAAGAATGCGCAAATAAAACGTGGTGAGGGCGATAAACAAGCGGTGGAATTATGGAATAAAATTGTTGGACAAGATGTGGATTTTTATGACTTTTATCGTTCGCTTTATGCGTATAAAAAATCATTGTCTAATGATGAAACGTCTTTGGTCTTATCGCCGGATTCCGATTTCTTTAAATATTTTAATAAATCTCTGACGGCATGAGCAGAATCAGGCTTAAAGCAAGTACCTATCTGTCGTCTGCG
>JAKSUO010000106.1 GCA_024408895.1 Alphaproteobacteria bacterium
AACGAAGTGAAGAGTATTTTTTTTTTTTTTTTCGAGGCGCTTTACAAATTTTTTGACACTTCCGTCCGCACAACTCGTTACGAATTTTGGGCGTTCCAAACGGTCAGCTTATTAATTTTCATATTGGCTGCATTTATTGGATTTGCCTTTAATGCCTACAAAATTATCTTTGAAATATTCGCACTGTATTTTTTAGCACCGGCCGTTACCATAAGTATTCGCCGTTTGCATGACATCGGTTCATCCGGTCATTGGGCTTTGCCAATGGCTTTATTGGGTGTTTTTTTGTTGCTGAACAGTGAGTTGGAATGGATAAATATGACTTTGCCGGTATTTTTCAGTATGGTGTATATGTCTTATCTGTACTGGATTTTAAGTGCCACTGGTGACGAAGAAGCCAATATATACGGCGCACGCATTCACGAACCGAAATTTTATAACGCAGATAGTCGCGTTCTTATAATTTTTATGACAATCTTTTTTTGCGTGCTGTGGCTGATTTTTCTTATTAAAATAGCTTAAGATAAAATGGCATAAACAAATGAAACCAACAAATTTAACCCTCCTCAACATTACGATATTTTTGAAATCACAGTCCTATCTGTTGCCGGTTATGTTGCTGTTTTATATTCAAAACGGTCTGACCACCGCAGAGTTCTTTTTCTTTCAAGGTATTGTTTGTTTTGTGGAGTTATTGTTCGGTTTACCGAGCGGTTGGTTGGCAGACTATTTTTCTAAAAAAACAATTTTGTTGCTATCTTATATTATATTGTTTTTGCGCTATGCTTTATGGCTGTTTTTTGGCGGATATTGGATTATTCTGGCCGGCGAAATTTGTTATGCCTTATACAAAAGCCTGTTTCAAAGCACCGCAGAGGGTTATATCTATCAATATTTGTGTGAAAACAACGAGCAAAAAAGCAACTTAAGCAAATATTCTTATTTCAATGCTGCTGCCTCGTTCGGTTCGGCTTTATCCGCTGTTCTCGGTGCTTTATTGTTCAAAGAAATCGGCATAACGATTGTTTTGATTGTACAACTTTGCATCGTCAGTTTGGGAATTTTGCTTTTATGTTTTATCAAACCGGTACGCAAAGCAGAATATAAAAAACAAGGAATTCACGGCAGTTTTGTTTCCTTTAAAAAGCTGGCGCAAAAATTAAAAAATTCCAATTTAAAATTATACATTATCCTTTCAGGCATATTCGCGGCAACAACCTCTTTATTGCTTAATACATTTCAACCGCTGATGCATTTAGGCAACGTATCGGTGTTATTTTTTGGCGGTATTTATTTTTTGAATCACATAACCCGCGCTTTCATTGGCCTCTACACATACAAAATTCTTGGGTTAATCAGCTTAAAAAAACTCGGTTTTATCTCTTATGTTATCAATATAAGCGTCTTTTTTGTAATGTATTTAATTATCAAAAACGATTTTAATTTTTTGATTTTGCCTCTGCTCATTATCGCATGTTTGGGTATAGCGATACAGCTCTGTTTTAATATCGGTATATTATCTGTTCTGCAGGAGCATACTGAAATCGGGACCCGCGCCACAATGGCTTCATTCAATAACACATTCATTCGTGCCGCTTCCGGCTTGATATTGGTATTAAACACTTACTTTGTGCAAAATTTCGGGTTACTTTATGAACCGGTTTTGGGTATTTTGTTGTTGGGAGGCACAATCGTCTTGCTAAAAAATATGCCTTCCCGCAAAAATTAAAGTCGCTGTGCAATTTGCAAATACTGTGACGGGGTCAAATTTTCGGCACGACAAGTCATATCTATATTAAGCTGTTCACATATATCGGCAATACCGGACACTTGTTTCAAACTTTGGCGAATCATTTTGCGGCGTTGTCCGAAAGCCATAGTTGTCAACATTTCTATTTTATTTAAACTATCCGCAGATGGTACTTGCGCTAAGGGTTGAAACAAAAGCACGGTTGACCATATTTTCGGTGCCGGAACAAAACAACTGGGACTCAAATTAAACAATGTTTTAATTGTGCAAGTAAGTTGCGCCAAAACAGACAAGCGGCCATAATCCTTCGTCCCGACATCAGCCGTAATTCTTTCAGCCACTTCCTTTTGAAACATCAGCGTCATACTTTTGTATTGCGTGGCATTTTTAAGCCAAGATATTAAAAGCGGAACTGATATGTTGTATGGCAGATTGCTGACAATATTCTTCGGCCATTTGGTCGGCACGCTGAAATCATACTTTAACGCATCTCCTTGAACAATTTGCAACTTTTCACCGACAACTTCTTTTATATCGTTCATTATTTTGATGCAACGCTCGTCCATTTCAATAACGGTAAGTTGCGCCGGATTAGCCGCTAAGACAGCCCGAGTTAATCCCCCCGGCCCTGGTCCGATTTCATACAAACATTCATTTTGAAAATCCGTTTTATTCTGCGCTGACAGCGATAATCTAATGATTTTTTCGGTAATATTCATATCCAGCAAAAAATTCTGCCCGAGAGATTTTTTTGCCAACAGTTGATACTTTTCAACAGTTTCTTTTAACGACGGTAATTCCTGCATTAAATTTTCTTTTCTATTAAAGCACGGCTACGCAAATCTTTCATATATTTGTTTGCCATTTCTTCTAACTTTTTATTCTCCAAAAAGCTGACAATTTCCTTTTTGGTCGGCATTGTCTTGGCATCGGTTTCCGGATTGAAAATATTATCCATTTTGAAAATATAATAGTCATTACCATACGCAATCGGATCTGAAACCTCACCTATTTTAAGTTTTACAACAGCTTTTTCCAATACACTCGGCAATTTTCCATGAAGTACCCACCCCAATCGGCCACCATTGGCAGCACTCGGGCTTTGCGAAAATTGCATAGCATACAACTCAAAACGCGGATCTTGACGCAAAACTTCTGACAACTGACGTATATCTTTGGCATCTTTTTTATTAATTACGATTTCCGAAAGCATATATTTTTTATTTTTCATATCCTTTTTAACATCATCATATGCCCGTTTTATTTCATATTCGCCGATGTTGATTTTATTATATCCCTTCATAGAAATCAGTTTTTTCCAAGCCAAATCCGCTTCAATTTGAGTAATCCATACTTTAGGACTGACTTTTGCCTGTCTCAAAATTTGGTCAAGTTGTCCTGCCTTCATTCCGTTATTTTCTTCAAAATCACGAACAGCGGACGTCAACTCTTTTTGAGAAATAACTATATTATTCTTTTTGGCTTCCTGAAGTTTCAATTTTTCATCAATAGCTCCCTGCAAAACTTTGCCAGTTATCATAGATTTTGTTTTATCGTTATAGGGAATCCCCGTTGTTAAGATAAAAGCATTAATACGACTCTGCATATCATTACTGGTAATAACCTGACCGTTGACAAGCGCATAAATTTTCAATTTATTTTCGTATAATGTTATTGGTTTCAAGGCTTCTGCCCTACGGCGTTCTTCTTCCATTTGCCGGCGTTGTTCCTCTGCTTGTGCTTGTTGGCGGCGATATTCTTCCATTTGCCGGCGCTGATATTCTTCGGCTTGACGACGTGCTATTTCACGTTGCTCGGCAATTTCGGACTTTTCTTCCTCACTGAGCTGACGATATTGAGCAGCATTTCGCCTAAACATCAAAGAATTACTGTTAGGTTGTGAAGCACGCGAATCCATATCCAATTGTTGTAAATTTATTTCTTCGGATTGAGCCGGCGCTACCATAAGCAAAATAGTTGCAAACAATAAAACTGTTTTTTTCATTTTTTCCTCTCATTAAGAACCAAAACTACCGATAGTTTTTAAGTAAAACGTTGTTGTAAATTCATAATCATTATCCAAATGCGGATTATTACTGTTATATCTTTTAACCTCTGTTTCCCAAGTCAGACACTCATCATCGTAAATTACCTTTCCGCCGTATTCAAGATTCTGATGCTTTTTAGATATCAGATCGCGCAGGTTATACACGCTGACAGACCAATACTGTGACACAGCAGCTCTTAATGATGCATATATTTCTTTACGATCAGAATACTTGTCGCTGTAATGCGTGTTTCCTTGCAAGAAAATATACGAAATATAAGCGCGAAGAAAAGACGGCCCGATGCCTGTTCCTAATTCATCATATTTAGATTTTAACTTTTTATGATCAATACGAAAACGATAATTCAAATCTAAATATTTATTTGGTTGAGCATATATACGTCCGACATAATCACTGAAATGGCTGTTTTGTTTATCCAATTCACC
>JAKSUO010000107.1 GCA_024408895.1 Alphaproteobacteria bacterium
CGGTTTTTCGTTTTTTACAATCGGCAAAACATCAACCGCAATTTGAGCGCCGAGTTGTTGTAACTGTTCTTGTGCCGCAGGACGATAAACATCTAATGAGGCCAACAAAATACGCTTATTTTTTTTCAGTTTCTTAGCAATTTTGGCTGTGGTGGTAGTTTTACCCGAACCTTGCAGACCAACTAACATCCAACAAACCGGAGCAGGGGCATTAAAATTGAGTTCGGTTGTTTCTGCCCCCAACAATTTGACAAGTTCATCATGAACAATTTTAATGACCATTTGGCCGGGCTGAACCGATTTGACAACTTTCTCACCCAATGACTGTTCTTTAACTTGCGCAATAAAACTCTTAACCACCGGCAAAGAAACGTCGGCTTCCAAGAGAGCAATACGAATTTCGCGCATGGCGTCGTCAATATCTTTTTCGGACAGCACCCCTCGGGATGTTATCTTAGAAAAAGCCTTACTCAGTTTATCGGTCAAACTTTCAAACATTCAAGTTTTATCCTTGCAAAAGTTAATACATACAAATTAACGCCAGTGTGCGAAACCTCGCTGACTGACGGACTCCGTAGAGCTTAAAATTTTTACGTTATGTCGGTAAAAATTCCATAAATTAAATGCCTTATATATGATAAATCAATACTTGTCAAGCATAAAAAGATGAAAAAAACTATGATATTATGAATGATTTTTGAAAGCAGCCAAACTTTTGAAACTATTTTAATTGCGCCTTGTATAATGAGGCATAAATGCTGTTTTCATCAGCAATTAATGTTGCATGTGTGCCAACTTCGGCAATTTTACCGTAGTTGACAACCACGATTTTATCCGCATGGCGTACGGTGGATAGTCGGTGAGCAATAACAAAGACGGTTCTGTCTTTCATTAAATTGTCTATGGCTTTTTGGACAACAGCTTCGGATTTATTATCAAGCGCCGAAGTTGCTTCGTCCAAAATAACAATCGGAGCGTTTTTCAAAAAGGCACGAGCAATAGCAATACGCTGTTTCTGGCCTCCTGAAAGTAAAACACCACGTTCGCCGATTGGAGTGTCCAGACCTTGTGGCAAGTCTTTAATAAATTCACTGACACAGGCTGCATCAATGGCTTGTTGCAATTCTTTTTCCGTGGCATTTTCTTTGGCAAGCATAATATTTTCACGGATTGTGCCGTCAAACAAAAAATTGTCCTGAAATACAACGGCAATTTTGTCGCGTAGCGATAACAGAGAATAATTACGCACATCTTCGCCGTTAATTAAAATATGGCCGGCTGTTACGTCATAAAAACGCGGCAACAGATTTACAAAGGTGCTTTTACCGCCGCCGGAATTGCCGACAAGGGCAATTGTTTCACCGGCTTTTATTTTTAAGTTGATGTCCTGCAATACAGGCTTGCCGGCAACATATTCAAAACACACGTTTTGATATTCAATACCGTTATTAATATGTTGTAATTCGGCGGTTTTTTTGTTGTCTTTAATGCTTGGAGTTGTTTGTAATAACTCAAAAACACGTTCCATGGCCATTAAGGCTATTTGCACATTATTGAAATTATTGCCGATGCCTTTAATCGGGTTATAAAGCAAAATCAGTGCCGCCACAAACGAAACAAAGCTGCCGGCTGTGATTTGTTGTGATAAAATCAAATAACTGCCGCACCATATAACAAGGGCAATACCGAGAGATACAATAAAGTGCATAAACGGCGAAAGCATACCGGTACGTTGCACCATTTTCATACCAAGTTTAAACACACGGTGCAAGGTGTCATCGAAACGAGCATTTTCATAATCATACAAATTATATGAAGCAATGACGCGGTTGCCGCTGAAAGCTTCATTATAGTGGGTGATTGTTTCGGCATTAGTAAATACGGTTTTTTGATTAATATCTTTAATTTTGCGGCGCACTCTTGTCAGCGGAAACAAGGCAATACCTAAAATGGTAACAGCAATAATTGCCAGTTGCCAACAGTTATAGAACAATACAAAAATCAACGAAATAGAAGAAAATGTGCGGGTGGAAAACTGTTTTAAATTGTTTAGCAAACCGCTGCAGGCCGCATTAACATCTTGATTAAAGCGCATCAAAATATTGCCGGATGTGTTATTATCAAAATATGTTGCATCGTAACGCAGCAGTTTTTTGAACAAGGCAATTTTAACATCGGCAGAAATACGTCCGCCGACCCATGTATTGGCATAATTGGCAGAATAAGTGAGAATACCCTGCAATGCGCTGAAAGCAATAATCATTAGCGGAATCCAATATGTATTGGCACTTTTTTCAATCATCATCACATCCATATACGGTTTTAATACCCAAGCAATAACTGCATCAAGCGCACCGACCGGAACGGTAATCAACACGGCAATCAATGCCACCTTCCAGTATGGCTTAATGAACGGCCACATTAAACCGTAGTCGTGTATAAAGTGTGTGTTTTTTATTTTATTAAAAATTCCGTTCAATATTTTTTCCTTACAACTTTTGCCTATAATAAGGCATAAATCCGAAAAGTAAACAACAGAATATAAAATATAAACGAAAATTGCAATTCATATAATCGTTATTGCATTTGCCGATAAATTATGTTATCCATTATGCAGGTGGTAATAAGACAGGAGTTTTGGATATGAATAAAAATAAAGAACATCTTTCCAAATGCAAGGAAATGTTGGCTGCTTTTCATCGCGGAAATCGCGACGAAGAAAAAGAAGCACAAGGCGGTGCTTTGCCATTTAAACATAAATTGATTGAAGAGGAAAAAAATAAAAATCCTAAAAAATCCCGTCGCGAAGCAAAAAATAATTTGCGCAAGGTTGTTAATAGTGCGCGTGAAGATTATTAGCTCTGCATAACTTTTATGTTTTTTATTGCGTCAAAAGAACGGCCTGTATAATATTGCTTAAGGGGTTATATTCTAATGAAACAGTCTTTGTTTATAAAATTTTTGATAGGATTTTTTGTTTTTAATGTTATAGCACTGTTTTACACAATGTTTGTCAATACAACGGCAATAGCAGACGATTTGGAACATATACATGCTGCGTGGTTGGTGTGGAACGGTGAAGTGCCGTATCGTGATTTTTTTGAGCATCATCATTCTTTATTGTGGTATGTTTTTGCGCCTTTGATAGGATTGTTCGGGCGTAATATTATGATATTTTATCTGTTGCGTTTTTTGATGGTTTTATGCTCGCTTTTAACGTTATATATTGTTTTTAAATTGGTCAAAAATTATTTGGCGGATAAAACAGCGGCATGGGTAACCGTTAATATATTTTGTTTTTCCACAGTGGCTTTAAATACTATGGTGCAATTTAAACCGGATATTTTAATGCACTTGTTTTACTTGGCCGGAACTTATTATTTATTGGCTTTTATGACTGAGAAAAAAACAATACATTTGTCTTTAGCGGCAGTGTTTTACACTGTGTCGTTTTTGTTTTTACAAACCGCGATCTTTCTTTTTATTCCCATTTTCGGGGTTTTTGTATATCTGTTTTGTAAAAAAGAAATATCAGTTCGGGCGATTTTAAAAGCATCAATCGTGCCACTGATTTTATTGAGTTGCGCCGTCGTCTTTATGTGGTGCAATGGAAGTTTGCAGCGGTATTATGAATTGAATTGGGGAGTTAATGCGCAAATTTCGGCAGAGTTAGGTAAAGCACGAATTACAGATGTAAGTGGTTTGCTGGGAGTGTTGGTCTTAGGTTTGGCGGCCGGTGTGTATTTGCTGTTTAATAAACCGAGCAAGGCTTTGTATATATTTTTAGCAATTTATGCTTGTGAGTTTATTTTGCGTGTAAGTTATATCTCTGTTTATGTGCATTATTTCAAAATGTTGTTGCTGTTTAATGCCGTGATAATCGGCGTGGCGGTTGCAAAATTATACGGAAAGCGTAACGTTTGGGCATATCTGGTATTGCTGTTGTTTGTGCCAGCATATTTTAAGGTGTTTTCCATGCCGGTAAAAGAGGAAAGCCATAAATTTCAAACGACAACGATTTTGGAAATTATCACTGATATAACAAACAATACAACCAAAAATGATATTGTTCTCGGCACGGCAAAAATGCCGTTTGGCATATTTAATAAAAATCCGCATTATTACTGGTTTTCGTGGAATTATATCGGTAAAATTGACGCTCAGTTATATGACTATGCGCCGCCGTTTGATGTTAATCAGATTATTGTTGAAAAACAGCCGAAATTTGTTT
>JAKSUO010000108.1 GCA_024408895.1 Alphaproteobacteria bacterium
CGATCTCATTACGCGGTTCCGCGAGTGTGGTATTGATCATATTCTCGCCGTTTCCGTCGGCATAGTCCTTATATTCTTCGCAATTTTTCAGTTCTTCGGTAAGAATTTTCGTGTCTTTCTGCATACCCTCACTCCTTCTGATAACATTATAGCAAAACCGAATTGCACCGTCAACTATGCAGTTTGCATAATTTAAAAGCACCTCTTTCGAGGTGCTTCCTTTCTATGCGGTTTTGAGGCGAAGAGATATCTTATCGGCTAACATTGCTATAAATTCGCTGTTTGTCGGCTTGCCGCGTTCGTTTTGTATGGTATATCCGAAATAGGAATTAAGTGTATCGACATCGCCTCGGTCCCACGCGACCTCTATGGCGTGCCGTATCGCCCGCTCGACTCGTGACGAGGTCGTATGATAATGCTTTGCGACTGTCGGATAAAGTATCTTTGTGACCGAATTTATCGCTTCTTCGTCACGCACGGACATCAGTATCGCTTCTCGCAGATAATGATATCCCTTGATATGCGCGGGTACTCCGATCTGATGTATCATATCGGTTATCATCAGTTCGAGACCGGCGTCGCTGAGAGTTCCGTCTTTACTGACCTCCGTGAAATTGCTTATTTCACGTTCACAGAGCAATTCTATCCTTTCCGCCATCATATTCATATCAAAAGGTTTCAGAAAATAATATGCCGCTCCGGAGCTTATCACCTGGTTTTCGAGCTTGGGATTGTTGAAGCTCGATATTACCATGATGAGCGGTTTCTTTCCGTTACATTTGTTGAGTTCTCCGAGGACTCCGATAACGTCAAGTCCCGTCATGAATATTTCCGAAAGAACGACGTCGGTCTTTCTGTTCTCTATTTCTTTGAGCAGGACGTTACCGTCCTTCGCGCAGAATGACACCTCCATTCCGTGATTTTTCAACACAGAGGCACATTCTCTCGCAAATTCACTTGTGTCATCGGCAATAAGTACTTTGATTCTGTTTTCCATTTCATTATCTCCCTTAAATTTATCCGCTTTTTTGTCGGCTTATATATTTAATCACAAACCGTTCACAAAATCAATCGAAATTTGTCACAAGTTGTGAATATGTTTCACATAAATATTTCATAATTTTGCATAATTTTTCCTGTGATCCCGAATGAAAATGTCGTTTTTTGTCGAATAAGGTAATAATATGAAGAAATGATTTTTTCAACAAAAAAACGGTCCCCGTTCAGAAGACCGTTTCTTATCATCCGTTCAAGCCGAAGCTCACGGACAGTGCCTTATTCACCATTGCCATTGAGGTAACGTCAAGCTCCCCCATTCTTTCTTTTAATCTTTGCTTATCTATCGTGCGCACCTGTTCAAGCAAAACTATCGAGTCTTTGACAAGACCGCAGTTATCGGCTGTCACGTGAATATGTGTCGGAAGCTCGGCTTTCATGTGTCTGCTTGTTATCGCGGCGGCAATGACCGTCGGACTGTGTTTATTTCCGACGTTGTTCTGAATAATAAGTACCGGTCTTATTCCACCCTGCTCAGAACCGACGACCGGACTGAGATCGGCATAATAGATTTCTCCGCGTTTTACTGTCATATCCTGTTCCACTCTCCATTTGTTTTTCTGATTATATTTTTGCCGATTTTCTCTTAATATAATCATTCCTATTACAATTTATGTGAAACGCAGGTAACGGTCACACGCAAAAATATCATTAAAATTCATTCATAATATTGACCTTTGGAAAGTTATGAAGTAAAATGAGAATATAATATCACGGAGGAAAGTCATGAAACAATTATTGGGTAACGGTGTTTTTGATATTACCCCGATAGACAGCGGTCTTATCGTCGTTGACCGCAAACCCGATCCCGTAAAAGGGGTGCAGATCATATATGAATATGTCCCTTCATCGAATCCGAACAACGTGCGTTCCATCGCCAAGCAGACTTACGCTTCCGCGAAATACCGCGACAGATACGATGATTACAAACAGTATATCGGTCATTATCTCATACCGAAAATCGCACCTGTGAGCAATGATTCCGATTTCATCATGCTGCCGAACGGTGAATCGTTTTTATTTGTGAACGGCGGAAAGCTCAAGTGGCACGGAAATATAACGTATAAAGACGAAAGTCCTGCCGATATAGCCGTATACGGCAATAATCTCTGGTGTTCTTTTGCTTCAAACAATTCACTTGTCAGGTTCGATCTACGGACGATGCGCGAAGAGCTTCGTATCGGCGGCTCGGAGGATTCCGCATTCAATATGCCAAAGGGCATTTGGGCAGACCGCGACACAGGGCATCTGTTTGTATGCAATACGGGATCAAACAGCATAACAGAGCTACTGTATGTCACTTGAATCGGGACTTTATACTGAAGAAAACAAAAAAGAAACAGCGGCGAAAGAAATGTCTTTCGCCGCTCTTTTATGTTGTGTCGGAAAATCAGTTTTTGAATACGTTCAAAAGCTCGATATCATCGGTATAATCATTGTTGTTGGCACCGAGGATAGCATTGAGAGAAGACTCGTTTTTGTCCTTCTTGCTGTCGCCGAGGCCGGTAGCAACAACGGTGATACGCATAGTATCCTCAAGAGAATCGTCAAGCTGAGCGCCCCAAATGATTGTTGCATCGGGATGAGCCATATCGGAAATGATGGAAGAAGCTTCTTCAACCTCTTCAAGACCGATATCGGGAGAACCGGTAATGCTGATGATTACGCCACGGGCATTATCCATTGATGTTTCAATAAGAGGACTTGTAATAGCCATTCTTGCTGCCTGCTCTGCCTTATCACGGCCGGTTGCAAGACCAACGCCCATGTGAGCATATCCTGCATCGGACATAATTGACTTAACATCGGCAAAGTCAAGGTTAACAAGAGATGTAACATTGATAAGCTCTGAAATGCTCTGAACACCCTGACGAAGAACATCGTCGGCAATGTCAAATGCATTCTTAAATGTAATCTTCTGTTCCGAAACGAACTTCAAGCGCTCGTTAGGAATAACAACCAAGCTGTCAACATGCTCACTTAAAGCGGCAATGCCTGCCTCGGCCTGAGTCATACGCTTTTTGCCTTCAAAAGCGAAGGGCTTTGTAACGATACCAACGGTAAGGATACCAAGCTCCTGAGCAATAGAAGCAACAACGGGAGCGGCACCTGTTCCTGTTCCGCCGCCCATACCTGCGGTAATGAAAATCATATCGGCGCTACGGATAGCGGCAGCGATTTCATCACGGGATTCTTCAGCAGCGGCACGACCGTTTTCGGGGTTACCGCCTGCACCCATACCTGCAGTAGTTTTATCACCAATTTGGATTTTGGTATCGGCCTTTGACAAGAACAATGCGGCCTTATCGGTATTAACGGCAACAAACTCAACGCCCTTAACACCGGCAGCAACCATACGGTTAACGGCATTTCCGCCGCCGCCGCCGACACCTACAACTTTAATTTGAACAACATCTTCCATTTCGTTAGCAACATCAAATGGCATTTTCTTTTCCTCCGTTTTTATGTAAAATCATAATATCACAATTATTCAACAATATAATATCATATATATTTGCAAATTTCAACACTTTTTTTATTTTTTTATCAAGATACTTTATTTTGACTTCTTTTTTTTTTTTCCGTCGGGTTGGATTCACTCCAACAAGTAAGGTCAATAGTTCCCGAAACATTGCTGTCTATTCTTTTAATCATAGCAGATCAATCCCTAATTTTTTTATCCAACTCGTTCTTTGAGCCGTATTCAACAGCAAATCTTCCGTCCAAAATTTCTGTGGTGTAATATGCCTTGTCGGTGGCGTCAATACTGTTGATTTTTATATTGTTTTCGTTAAGGTGTTTATATATTTTCTTAATACTTGATTCTACCGATTTATCGGAAAACTCAACCTGCTTTCCTATACTGAATTTTGCTTTTTTCACCTTAATAATCACAAGATTTTTCGGAAGAATTATATCTTCTTTCAAAACATATCCGTCTTTGTCAACGATATAATACTTGTTATTGAAAAAATATGCCGAATGTTCGGTAGCATCCGTAATTTCAACAGTTAACGAATCGGGCAACTGCCTTTTAATCTTCACATTGCCGATATAGGGAAAATCAGGTCTTGAAGAAGAAACAATCTTTTTTGCACTGACGGTAAAGATATTTTCGCCCTTTATTTTTGGTCAAAAATACACGGCAAAGTATTTATAAA
>JAKSUO010000109.1 GCA_024408895.1 Alphaproteobacteria bacterium
TGGATATCGCAAAATTATATGATTATGATATCATTATTTTGGATTTAATGTTGCCGGATATGAACGGTTATGAAGTGCTCAAAAATCTGCGCAATTCCAAGGTTAATACGCCGGTATTGATTCTTTCCGGTTTATCCGAGCCGGATAAAAAGGTTAAAGGTCTGGGATATGGAGCCGATGACTATTTGGCTAAACCTTTTGATAAAGCAGAACTGTTGGCGCGTATTCAGGCCGTTGTTCGCCGTTCAAAAGGACACTCTAATTCAATTATCCGAACCGGCGACGTTGAAATAGATTTAGATACCCAAACCGTTACGGTATGTGGCAAAACTTTACACTTAACCGGCAAGGAATACGGCATTATGGAACTGTTATCCCTACGCAAAGGTGCTACACTCAGCAAAGACCAGTTTTTAAATCACTTATACGGTGGCATTGATGAACCGGAATTGAAAATTATTGACGTGTTTATTTGCAAACTACGCAAAAAATTGGAAAAAGCTTCCGGTGGCAAAAATTATATTGAAACCGTTTGGGGACGCGGTTATGTATTGCGTGATCCGGATGAGAAGAATTAGCGTTTGCCTTATTAAAAACTCGGAGTAACAAATGCAAAAAGCAAGACAAGCTAATAGTGGTCGTTCTATGGTTGAAATGATGGGTGTTTTGGCCATCGCGTCAGTCTTGTCAATTGGTGGATTGGCCGGTTATACAAAGATGATGAATCAGTATAAAATCAATAAATCCATAGAACAAATTTCAAATATGGCGGCAAAAATATCAACCATCGGTTCGCAGTCGTCTTCTTATGAGGGACTTTCCAATCAAAGTGCTGTCAAATTTAATGCCGTACCATCCGAAGCTGTTATCGGCAACGGAACATCTCTTGAAAATGCTTTCGGAGGGGCTATTGTAATTTCTTCTGCGCCACTTTTTTCAGATGGAACAGATACCTTAGCATACACAATTACCTACACCGGCCTACCTGAAGATGTTTGCATTGCACTTGGTTCGCATGATTGGGCGCACGGTAGCAATATGTCTTTGATTGGTGTGGGTGTTGCACCAAGCGCAGACGGAGCTATTTCGGCGGCTAATAAACTGTATCAGAAGTGTCCGGGACAAAGCGGTGGTGGTTATGCCGTTGCCTGCTCTGATGGATCGGCGGTTAAAGTTCCGCTTCGCGTATCAGTTGCAGCGGAAACGTGTGAATGTGGCGGTAACAGTTGCGCTGTCGTCCTAAAATATTTTTGAGGGTTGTAATGAAACAAAAAATAGCCGCTATTTTCAATAATCATAAGTGTATTTTGTATGCAGTGTCATTTATCATTGCGGCAATAATTACTTTTACCGGATACCATTATGCACAAAGCATACAGTATATTTACAACAATAAAAAATTTATAAAACGAATTCAACATGTTGTTGATATTGTAAAATCGCAATACTCTTTATATACACAATACAACAAAATAAATAACGATTATTTAGCCTCAATAGCCAAGGAATCTTTGCAAAACGATGGGCTAATTTTTCATTATGACGGCGTTATCAGCAATTACGACGGAGGAAATCTTTTAATTTTCCCGTCATCCAAAACATCTATAAATCCGCAACAGGATGCTTTTGTTTTAGGATATGGTTCTCTGTGGCGTGACAGATGTATCTGGCGCAAAATAAAAGGTGTTTCACCGATTGCGGTTTTAGCTTCTTCTGTTGAACAATACACTCAAATTTTAGATGAATCTGGAATCGGTTGTTTCAACAAATCTCAAGCGGGGAATTATTCTCTTGCGTGTGCAAACAACTCGTATTCAACTTTTCCGATGACATTACAAGAAGCTCAATCGGCTTGTTCTTGTGATTTTAATAACTGTTTTGTTGCCATTAAATTTTATTAAGATAAGAGAGTTTTCACTCCATTCTGATTTGGCTGATACTCTTTGCCAAACCGGTTTTGTTGTCCGTTTCTACCAAGATG
Source organism: Alphaproteobacteria bacterium (assembly GCA_024408895.1). Taxonomy (GTDB): domain Bacteria; phylum Pseudomonadota; class Alphaproteobacteria; order RF32; family CAG-239; genus RUG410. Next base: position 1,982 of record JAKSUO010000109.1, read on the forward strand.
CCGAAAAGCGTTCCTTTACCAACGGCAGGGACCAATCTATCTCCGGAAAAATGTCGACGTAAGCGATTAATTGGCGCATTTTTATCAAACCCCAAAACAGAATCATAATTACCACACATCCCGACATCTGTAATATACGCCGTTCCTTGAGGCAACACTCGGGCATCTGCTGTTGGCACATGCGTATGTGTACCGGCAACACAAGAAACTTTTCCATCCAAATAATAAGCCAACGACATTTTTTCGGAACTTGCTTCGGCGTGTATATCAACAAATATAGCATTAATATTTTGCCCGAGAGTATAATTTTTCAAAATACCATCAACTGTTTGTACCGGACAATCAACCGCTTCCATAAACAATCTGCCGAGAAGTTGAACAACAAGTATTGTTTGTCCGTTCGGCAATTCATATTTCACAAATCCTCGTCCGGGATTATTTTCGGGAATATTTGCGGGACGCACAATCACCTTGCAGCTGTCTAAAAAAGGTATAACATCACGTTGGTTTAAAAAATGATTTCCGGTTACCAATATATCCGCACCTTTTTCCAAAAAATCACGACATATGCCAGCTGTTACACCAAACCCGTGTGCCGCATTTTCCACATTCAGCATTATTACATCAGGTTTGTATTCCTCTTTAATTTTTTCAATATTTTTCAGGACAACCTCACGTCCCGAACGCGCAACAATATCTCCGCAATAAAAGATTTTCATACCCTCTCCTTTTTCGCTCACGATACATAAAATAATGGTGTTATGCAACATAAATTTGTGAAAAAAAACGGAAAATTAATAATAATGCTATATACTTTCATTGTAAAATAAATGAAGGTCACAAATAATGTTGAAAAAGTTATTGGAAACAAGCGTATGTCTTTTGCTTATATTTTCTGCCTCCCAAGCGTATGCCGCAAAGGGGTTGCATGCCGAACATTTGCAAAACGGCATAGAAAACAAAAAACATCCGCAAATAGAGGAAGTTTCTCAGCCGTTATTGCCTAAAAAGCAACACAACCGTATTGACTGGGATAAGATTTTGAAATTAAGCAAGCAACAAGAAAAAGAGGTTGATGCCATATACGGTGAAAGTGCGCCGAAAATTGCAGAATTGAGACATCAAATCCATCAAGCGTATAAGGAAATCGGGGAAATCTACCAAGCAGATGATCAAAAAATCAGAGAAATTCTTAATGAACAGCAAAGGATAAAATTTGACAGATATCAATATTTTAATACCAAACGCGCCGGCAATAAACCAAATACAGAAAGGCCGTCACGCAAGAAGATGTCCGTATATTAAAATCGGGCTTGAAATTTGAAATATATATTACTAAAATAAGTAAGATTTTGTGAGAGGAATAAAAAATGAAGTCTTTAATTATTGCATTAAGTTTGTTGTTGACCTACGCACCGATTGTCAACGCAGAAGAAACAAGTGGTAATGATTTTGGCATTGAAACCGAAGTGGAAACGCTGGTTAATGATATATCGGATGTAGCCGCAGATGCTTCTCAATCCGTTCAAAACGAGGTTGGTGAAATTGTAATTTTGGAAGGCGCAGGAGATGTTGCAATAGCTGAATATGCTCCGAATCCGAAAGTTACTGTTGAAGAAAATGGTAAAGATATTATCAGCAACGCAGAAAGTTTGCCTGAGAAGCTAGAAGAAGTTACGCCGGAGATTCCGCTTGAAATTCAATCTGACACAGAAACAGTTGTATCGCCGGAAGAGGTTAAAGACAACAATATAACCAATGTTGCCACTGATGTTGTGCTGATTGAAGAAGCTGAATCTGCAAATGAAGCGCCTCAACCGGATAGCTCTGCAGAAACGAATGAGCCGGAGGAAAATACCGCCATTCAAGAAGTTGTTACAGACACGGAATCTGAAACGGAAATATCTGAAAGTTCGGAAAATTCCGCTGTTCCTCAAGCTGAAAATATCACCCCTACCGAAATAACGGCAGAACCGGTAGTTATTAAAGAAGATGTTGCCACATCAGAAACGCCTGCCGTTGTTGAAGAAGAAACTGAAGACGACGACAAAACCAAAGAAGAGTATGAGGAAGAAATCAGTTATTACATCAAAAATATGAATTTGAGCGTAGAACAACTTGATATGGCAAAATATATCAGTAGCGACAGCCGGTTAAAGATGGATCAGTTGCTTAAAAGTATTTATTTGTTACGCGCACAAGCTCGCAAGCTTGAAGCCA
>JAKSUO010000011.1 GCA_024408895.1 Alphaproteobacteria bacterium
AACAATGGATAATATAGCTAAAGCTTGTCACGAAGCTTGTAAAGGTGAATGGTGTTGGGTTGAGTTGTCTTTTAGAAATGAGGTGTAATTTATACTCAGACCTTTTAAAAGCCCTCTGAACGAACTGTATTCCATAGTTTAGAAAAAGGTAGGTATATGTGCCGAAAATTAAAAAATAACCTTAAAAAAAGCACGCTGAATAGCGTGCTTTTGAATTTGCGAATACTTGAATTAAATATCCAAATTCTGAACTTTTAGCGCATTTTCTTGGATAAATTCCTTACGCGGTTCAACCACGTCACCCATCAATGTTGAAAATGCTTCGTCAGCTTCTTCCTCGCTGTCAATCTTAACTTGCAACAAAGAACGCGCTTCCGGATCAAGAGTTGTTTCCCAAAGTTGCTCAGGGTTCATTTCGCCTAAACCTTTATAGCGTTGAATTGAAATACCTTTTTTGCCGGCTGCCGTGACGGCGTTCATCAAGCTGACCGGACCGTCCACACGTTTTTCGCCCATAGACTTAGTCATCAATTCAAGCGATGTTGCAAAGTTATCGGTTAAGAAACTGTGCATATCGCATAAAATTTTGCCTTCCGGACTTTCTAAAATGTTTGCGCCGATAATATGTTCTTCTTTAACTCCGCGCAAAACACGATAGAACACAATGCTTCCTTCCGCATTGATTTCTGCTTTCCACCCGCGGTCATATTCCGCTTCCAAAGTATCAAGCTTGGCGGCCATCTGATTAATCTTGTCGGTTAAGCGGGTTTTATCCGCTAAAATAGTTGGATCAAACAAATTGCAAATAGCCATTTGTTCAATAATTTTTTCCGGCGCTTTTAATGTCAACGCCTTAATCATTGTATTGGCCTTTTTAGTGCTTTCAACAAAGTTGATTAAATCCTGTCCGACAAGTCTTTCTCCGTTTGCTGTTTGCAAATAGCCGTCTTCGCAACCGCCGTGAATAAGATAGTCTTCCATTTCACGGTCATCTTTGATGTAAATAACCGAGTTGCCGCGCTTAGCTTTATACAAAGGCGGTTGAGCAATATAGATATAGCCGCGGCGGATTAATTCCGGCATTTGACGATAGAAAAACGTCAACAATAACGTTCTGATATGCGCACCGTCCACATCGGCATCGGTCATGATAATGATTTTGTGGTAACGGCATTTATCAGCGTCAAAGTCATCACGTCCGATTCCGGTGCCGAATGCGGTAATCATCATACCAATTTCGGCAGATGAAAGCATACGGTCAAAACGTGCGCGCTCTACGTTTAAAATTTTACCTCTTAAAGGCATAATCGCCTGATATTTTCTGTCGCGTCCCTGTTTGGCAGAACCGCCGGCTGAATCACCCTCAACAATGAATACTTCGGACAAAGCCGGATCTTTTTCAGAGCAATCGGCCAATTTTCCCGGCAAAGAGGCAATATCCAAAACCCCTTTACGGCGAGTTAATTCGCGTGCTTTACGCGCAGCTTCGCGTGCCGATGCCGCTTCAACAATTTTGCCGACAATTATTTTAGCTTCGCTCGGATGTTCATCCAACCACTCTTTGAGTTTGTCGCCGACAACGCTTTCCACAACCGGACGAACTTCGGAAGAAACAAGCTTGTCTTTTGTTTGTGATGAAAACTTCGGATCAGGTGCTTTAACCGATAAAACGCAGGTTAAGCCTTCACGCATATCTTCACCGGTAATGATGTTTTTATCTTTTTTCAATAAGCCGTTTTCTTGAATGTAATTGTTGATTGTCCGCGTTAAAGCGCCACGAAAACCGGCCAAATGAGTTCCGCCGTCTTTTTGCGGAATATTGTTGGTAAAGCATAACATCGATTCGTTATATGAATTCGTCCACTGCAACGAAACATCAACCACAATATCGTTGTTATTGCCGTGGATGTTAATGCAATTTTCGTGCAATGGGGATTTAGATTTGTTTAAGTGTGCCACAAAGGCTTGCAAACCACCTTCGTAGTGAAAATCTATTTCATGCGGTTCAGCACCACGATTATCAATCAATTTCAAAAATACGCCGGAATTTAAAAATGCTTTTTCTCTGATGGCTCTTTCCAAAGTTTCAAAATTAAATTCCACTTGTGTAAATGTTTTCGGGGAAGGTAAGAATGTCACTTCGGTACCGTGTCTGTTCGGAGCATCTGCCACCACATGAATATGCTCAACCACATTACCGTCTTCAAAAGTGGCAAGATATTCTTTATCATTTCGCCAAATACGCAGTTTTAGCCACGTTGACAAAGCATTAACCACCGAAACACCAACACCGTGCAAACCGCCGGAAACTTTGTAGGAATTATTATCAAACTTGCCGCCGGAGTGTAACTCGGTCATAATAACCTCCGCCGCCGATACACCTTCTTCCTTGTGCTTATCTACCGGCATACCGCGTCCATTGTCGCGAATGGTTGCCGAGCCGTCCGGATTCAGAATAACAACCGTTTTATCGCAATAACCGGCCAATGCCTCATCAATGGCGTTATCCAGAACTTCATAAATCATGTGGTGCAAACCGGATCCGTCATCGGTGTCGCCGATATACATTCCCGGTCTTTTACGAACGGCATCTAATCCGCGTAAAACTTTGATTGAATCGGCATTATAAGCTTGTTCGCCTTTTACATATTGTTCTTCGGTTAAATCAGTCATCATTCCCTCATAAAAAACTTTTTCACATATCGTCAAATATAGCGTAGCACCCGAATTTTACAAAGAATAAAATGCAAGTTATGAACGGAAAATTGCAAAACAATAATTCTTTTTTATTTGCTGAAAAAGAAATTTCCACAAAAAAAGCCCGCTCTAAAATGCCGGCTGATAAATAACGCGTAGCACGCTGTATCTTTAAGCGTCCTCGCCGGTTTCCTGATTAACACGTTTTGCCGACAGCTTGATTTTGCCGCGGTTATCCGTTCCTAAACATTTAACCCACATTGTATCACCTTCTTTATAAAAGTCGGAAACAGATGCAATACGCTCGTTTTTAACTTCAGAAATATGAACCAAGCCTTCCGTTTGTCCCAAAAAGCGAACAAACGCGCCAAAATCCATAATCTTGGTGATTGTACCTTTATAATTTTTACCGGCTTCCGGAACCGCAACAATACCGTTGATGATTTCAATAGCTTGTTGGCAATTTTCATTATTACTGGAAGCAATGGTTACAATACCGTCATCGGTAATGTCAATTTTGGTATTTGTTTTTTCAATGATTTCACGAATAACTTTACCGCCGGTACCGATAACTTCACGAATTTTATCGGTTGGAATCTGCATTGTGAAAATGCGCGGTGCTTTTGGCGAAATTTCTGCACGCGGTGCGGCAATTGCTTTAGCCATTTCACCCAAAATGTGAATACGTCCTTCGTGCGCTTGCGCCAATGCATTATTCATAATTTCTTTGGTGATGGATGTGATTTTAATATCCATTTGCAAAGCTGTAACACCGTCTTTTGTTCCGGCTACTTTGAAATCCATATCACCGAGGTGATCCTCATCTCCCAAAATATCGGTCAAAATTGCCACACGACCGTCATTTTCCTTAATTAAGCCCATAGCAATACCGGCAACAGGTTTTTTCATCGGCACGCCGGCATCCATTAATGACAAGCATGTGCCGCAAACGGTGGCCATTGATGACGAACCGTTGGATTCCATAATATCGGAAACAACACGCAATGTGTAAGGGAAAACTTCCTTATCTTTCGGCAACATCGGGTGAATGGCGCGCCAAGCTAACTTACCGTGGCCGATTTCACGACGTCCCGGTGTGCCTAAACGGCCGCATTCGCCAACAGAAAACGGCGGGAAGTTATAATAAAGCATAAAGTCTTGCTTGTATTCGTTCAATAAACCGTCAATAATTTGCGCATCGTCAGGTGTGCCTAAAGTTGTTACAACCAGAGCTTGCGTTTCACCGCGTGTGAACAATGCCGAACCGTGTGCTTCAGGCAAAATGCCGACTTCACACTGAATTGGACGAACCGTTTTGGTGTCACGGCCATCAATACGATGACCTGTTGTTAAAACTTTTTCACGCATTGTGTGGTGCATTACATTTTCAATAGCATCGCAAACATACGCATTTTCAACTTCGTTTTCCGGATCAATAGAGGCTTTAACTTCTTCTGCCAACTGCCCTAAAACTGTGCCGCGCTCTAATTTATCGGTGATACCGAAAGCGGCGTTATATCTGTCGCCGAAATTTGCGATAATGCGCTTGCTCAAAGCTTCGTATTCTTCAGGGAAAGTCGGAACTTCCCATTTTTCTTTGCCTGCAACGGCTGCTAATTCTTTAATCATTTGAATAACCGGTTGGAAGTTCTCAAAACCGAACATAACAGCACCGAGCATGGTATCTTCGGAAAGTTCTTGAGCTTCGGATTCAACCATTAAAACACCTTCTTCAGTACCGGCAACCGTTAATTCAAGCTGAGAAGAAGCTTGTTCTTCAATTGACGGATTCAAAATATATTGACCGTTGTTGTAACCGACTTTTGCCGCGCCGATAGGCCCCATAAACGGAATTCCCGAAACGGCCAATGCAGCGGAAGCGGCAACCATGGAAACAACATCGGAATCATTTTTCTGGTCATGCGATAAAACCGTGCAAACGATTTGTACTTCGTTTTTGAATGCATCCGGAAACAGCGGACGGATAGGTCTGTCAATTAAGCGAGAAATTAAAACTTCGCGTTCGGAAGGTTTGCCTTCTCTTTTTACAAAACCGCCCGGAATTTTACCGGTTGCGTAATACTTTTCCTGATAGTTTACGGTTAAAGGAAAGAAATCCTGATCTGCCTTTACCTCTTTTGCGGCAACCACCGTTGCAACAACCACTGTTTCCCCATACGTTGCCACAACCGCGCCGGTTGCCTGTCTGGCAATTTTACCTGTTTCTAAAACCAATTTACGGCCGCCCCATTCTATTTCTTTGCGGCTTACATTAAAATCTATCATATATTCTTTCCTTTCTATATCTTCTTTTCAATTCCTCACCCGACCAAGCCTCGGGATTTTTCAGGGGTTGCCGAACCAATTTCCGCAACCCCCTTTAAATTTTTAAAATTACTTACGTAACTCTAACTTTTTAATGATAGCTTGATATCTTTCTTCACTTAATTTCTTTAAGTGGTCAAGCAAGTGACGACGACGGCTGACCATCTTCATCAAGCCCAGACGAGAATGCAAATCTTTTTTATGAATACTAAAGTGTTCAATCAAAGCGTTGATTCTGTAAGTCCAAATAGCAATTTGAACTTCCGGACATCCGGTATCGTTTTCCGACGTACCGTACTTTGCTACGATTTCTTTTTTAACTTCATTACTAAGCGACATCTTTATATTTCCTTTTTTAAAACGTTATTAAACACGCGAACCGGCGAGATTTTATACTCATCAATCCGCACCAACGCAATCAAACAATTATGCAACATTGCCGCTACCGGTTTTTCCGTCGCCGAAACGCCGTAATCCTTTGCAGACAGGCTTTGTCCCATACTTAGTTTTATTGCATCTTCCGCCGAAACAGCAATCTCCGCGATGTCGCGCAGAGACGTTTCTAACGGCAGAAGTAACTTGCGTCGTTCATCTACATACTCTATTTTTTCTAAAGAATCCAGTAAAATTTTTGATTTTAGGTCAAAATTTCCGCATTTTGTGCGTCTGAGTTCTATTAAATGTCCGACTGTTCCTAGCTTTTCGGCCATATTCTTACCTAAGGTTCGTACATACGTTCCTTTAGAACAATTGACCTTAAATTTGGCCGAATCGGTATATTCTTCAATTAATTGCAGGTCATAAATTTCAATTTGGCGCGCCGGCATTTCAACAGATTGTCCTTTGCGTGCCAATTTATAGGCCTGTTGACCGTTGATTTTTATTGCGGAATACATCGGTGGAATTTGCGTGATTTTACCGATAAATTGTGGCAAAATTGCCAGAATTTCGTTATGTGTGGGTATTTTATCGGAATGTGCAATTACTTCTCCTTCTGTATCATCAGTTAAAGTTTGCTCACCCCATTTAACAATAAACTCATATTCTTTATCACCGTCGGTAACAAACGGTACTAGCTTTGTTGCTTCACCAAAGGCAATCGGCAGGACACCGGTTGCAAAAGGGTCTAAAGTTCCGGTGTGCCCGTTTTTGTTGGCGTGCAACAAATAACGCGTTTTGCCGACAACCTGTGTTGAACCCATACCTTTAGGTTTATCAATTATCAGCCAACCATCAACATTATCCGCTTTGTTATGTTTCATTTTTCCTCAATTTAAATCAAAAGTTGAGGCAACTCTTACAAATAATGATACATTTGTCAAGTAAATCGGTTCGGTGCGTGATAAAAAAAATGGCAAAAACAAAAATAATAATTGACTGAACTTGATTGTGCAATCGCTGTTTTTTAAATATTCTGGGCTTGAAACATTTATTTTATCGTGTTACATTTTGAAAAGTTTATTATTTATGAGAGGTTATAATGACTTATTTATTTGCAATTTTGTTGGTAATGTTTCCTTGGTGCAGTCAAGCGCAAAATCCCGGATATGATGTTGCCCCGATAGAAGAAAAAGAACAGCCGCAAATGTCTCCGGTGGCAAAAATCTTGCTTTCTGACGATACAAAAGCCTTGAAAAAAATGATAGATGACGGTTTGGACGTCAATTCTCGTGACGAAGAAGGAGATACCCTGCTATTGTTTGCATTAGCTAATAATGATAATTTGGAAATGGCTAAAATGCTGCTTGAGGCCGGCGTAGATATTAATGCGCCATCGCAACGAGACGGAATAACACCGCTGTTGGTGGCAACCACGATGGCAAACGAATTGCAAAAACAGTCTCAGAAAATTTATAAAAATCCGGCGACATTAAAACATACAAATATCAGTGCCGGAAATTTGAAAAAAAGAGCTATACATCAAATGCAATATGCAATTAAATTGACGAAAATGTTGATTGAATATGGTGCTGACGTAAATCGTGAAACACCTTACGGAACTCCTCTGATGAACGCCTCTACCAACGAATGGAATAAGGATATTATCAAAATGTTGTTGGAAAACGGTGCTGATGTTAATAAAAAAGACCGCAATGGTCGGACAGCTTTGTTTTATGCGTCAGCCTTTAATTGCAATGATATTATAACCACGCTTTTAACAGCCGGAGCGGATATTGAAATAAAAGACATATACGGAAAAAATTATATGGATGCTGAGCAAAAGGATTTGGTAATCAATCCGGAAGATATTTAACTTTATTTTATCGTATGGATTTTTGCAAAAACTTAATGAAATGGTAATTATTATGCTTTAGTATATAACTATCAGGTCAGTAAGGGAAAACTTACCGCGGCCGTGTTTTAAATATTCAAAAGGAATGAAATTATGTTTAACAGAATAAAAATAAGCAAAGTAGCTTTTGCGGTTATTGCGGCTTTATTTTCTGCAACAAGCGCGGCAAGTGCTTCCGAATTGGATTTGGTTATTCCTTCGTTGGCCGATGCAACTTATGACTTTTTCGGTATGACTATAAATGGAGATACATTACTACTCGGAGGAATGATTATTTGCCTGCTGGGTATGATTTTCGGTTTATGGAAATTTTTTGGTATCAAAGAAATGCCGGCACACAAAGCCATGCTTAAGGTTTCTGAAACTATTTACGCAACATGCACTACATATATGAAACAACAGGCAAAACTGTTGTTTGTGCTGGAGTTGTTCATTGGTGCGTGTATAGTTTATTATTTTGCATATCTGAATAATACGCCTTTACCGAAAGTTCTATACATCTTGCTGTGGTCAATTTTGGGAATTCTCGGTTCATACACAGTGGCGTGGTTTGGTATGCGCATCAACACTTACGCCAACTCAAGAACAGCGTTTTTATCTTTGCAAGGAAAAGCTTTTCCGGTGATGAATTTGCCATTGAGCGCCGGAATGTCTATCGGTGTTTTACTGATTTGCGTTGAACTGATTATGATGATGTTCATTCTTGTTTTTGTGCCTCGTGATACGGCGGGAGCTTGTTTTATCGGCTTTGCCATCGGTGAATCTTTGGGTGCTTCGGCATTGCGTATTTGCGGTGGTATTTTTACCAAAATTGCCGATATCGGTGCGGACTTAATGAAAATTATTTTCAAAATTGATGAAGATGATGCTCGTAATCCGGGTGTTATTGCCGACTGTACCGGCGATAATGCCGGCGACTCATGCGGCCCGACGGCCGATGGGTTTGAAACATACGGAGTGACTGGTGTTGCTTTAATCAGCTTTATTGTTTTGGCTGCGGGCGTAACCTTAACAGCTGATGGCGCATTGACATCATATTTGTGGGCTCCTGAACTCAGAGCGCGCTTAATTACTTGGATTTTTGCCATGCGCATAGTGATGATTATGACATCTATCTTTTCATATGCCATCAATAATTTCTTTACTAAAATGATTTATGGCAAATCAACATCTTTTGATTATGAAAAGCCTTTAACAAGTTTAATTTGGCTGACGTCATTAATGTCAATTGCTCTGACATTTTTCATTTCTTATCATATGTTACCGATGGATAATTTCGGCTTGAATATTTGGTGGGAACTCTCGGTTATTATCAGTTGCGGAACATTGGCCGCGGCTGTTATTCCGGAATTTACGAAAATCTTCACATCATCAAAATCTCAGCACGTTGAAGAAGTTGTAAATGCCAGCCGTGAAGCCGGTGCTTCACTGAATATTTTGGCAGGCATTGTTTCCGGTAACTTTTCCGGTTTCTGGCAAGGTGTTGTTATAGCCGGTTTGATGGCTGTTGCATATATAACATCAAAAGGTGATATGAGCCAAATTATGATTTATCCGACAGTATTTGCTTTCGGTTTGGTGGCTTTCGGTATGCTTGGTATGGGGCCGATAACAATTGCAGTTGATAGCTACGGACCGGTGACGGATAACGCTCAATCGGTTTTTGAATTGTCGCAAATTGAAAACATAAAAGGTATTAAAAAAGAAATTAAAGAAGAATACGGTTTTACGCCTGATTTTGAACATGGTAAACATCTGCTTGAAGCTAACGATTCGGTTGGGAATACCTTTAAAGCAACATCTAAACCGGTGCTAATCGGTACGGCGGTTATTGGCGCAACAACGATGATCTTCTCTATCATTTTGTTGTTGCATCTGCAATTAAACTTGATTGATGCGCGCGTCTTAATCGGCTTATTGTTGGGTGGTGCGGTGATTTATTGGTTCTCCGGTGCGGCAATTCAAGCCGTATCAACCGGTGCTTATCGCGCTATCAATTATATTAAAGATCATATTAAACTTGATACGAAGAAAGCGGCTTCGGTGGAAGATTCTAAAATCGTAGTTAAAATTTGTACGCAATATGCCCAGAAAGGTATGCTCAATATCTTCATTGCCATTTTTTCTTTTGCAATTTCGTTTGCATTTTTCGGACCGGAATTGTTTGCCAGCTACTTGATCTCTATCGCTATTTTCGGCTTATATCAGGCATTGTTTATGGCTAATGCCGGCGGTGCGTGGGATAATGCCAAGAAAGTTGTTGAAGTTGATTTGGAAGAAAAAGGTACGGAATTGCATGCCGCATCTGTGGTTGGCGATACGGTTGGCGATCCTTTTAAAGATACGGCTTCGGTTGCATTAAATCCGATTATTAAGTTTACGACATTATTTGGATTGTTAGCAGCCGAAATGTCGGCTAAGGTTTCGGAAGCCAGCCCGAAAGCAGCAGTTATAACCGCTTTTGTTTTCCTAATTATCGGGTTGATATTTGTATGGCGTTCATTCTATACCATGCGTATTGAAGCCAAAAAAACAGATTAATAAAAAAGTTAGATTTGCATAAAAAAAGGTGACATTGCAAAATGTCGCCTTTTTTGTGATAAAAACAATAAATGAGTTTGCGTTCATTCGTTGCGTATATCCGCGAATATGTTTTCCCAACCGGTGTTGTGTGTTGCATTTTGCACATAAATAAGTGTTGCTGAATCGGCAACAAAGTTTTCGGTAATTTGCGGAATGATATTGTTATCAAGTCTTCCTATGTAGTGGACCTGCTTAAATTTTGCATATTCGGTTTTGTAATTGGCTAAGTCATCCGATAAGATGAGTGGAGAGATTTTATGATAATCCGTCCAGCTTTTGACGTCTAAATTTCCGGCGATTGTTACTAATTTTTGCACATTTAAATCTGTATATTTGACTGCTGCTAAACCGGCAATTTGTGCGCCGCCCGAAAATCCGACCAATGTTACGGAGTTTGATTTTACAATGGTTTTAATGGCTTCATATTCCGATTGAACGCTTTCTTTTGAAAAACGGGCGGTTGACCAATATTTCGGTTGGCATTTTTTATCTTTTACAAATTGACAGGGACGCGCCAAATAAATAATATTCGGGTGTTTATCGTGGAAAGCAATTTCACGCAGCATTGTTGAACGAGGCGTTGGATTAAAACTTACTGAACCGTCGGCTCTGAAAGCCGCGCCGTCACCTTCTATATATATTTTATACGGGGCTGTCGGATTTGTGATTTTTTGCCACGAAGCCAGCTTGAAATAAGATGTTTGAATTTCTTGATATTCATATTCCTCCGGAACGGTTACACTCACACATCCGCTTAGCATAACTATTGGAATGAATATTTTTTTCAACATATTCGGTTACATCATCATATTATATTTGACGTTACCCGGAACCTCGTTGTCTTTGGCTTTTTCATCACCGAGATAAGAAAGTGTATAGCTGTATATTAAGAAGCCGTATGGATTTAGGAGTCTGTCTTCCACTCGTTTGAAACGTAAGCCGCGGTCATAACCGATGCGAACTACGGCACGCCAAATATCAACTTTCGGGCGCGGATCATATTTTGTTATATCGTAAGTTTTGAATTCAACCATCCACATTGAAAGCGTAATATGCTTTGTTCTGATAATTTCAATATAGCGTTGCAAGCCGATAGTCTTAAACTGTTGGTCAACGATATTGGCATCTTGTTTTTGAAAGTTGTTAAATACTTCATTGGTGGAATACCAGTATAAAATAGAATTTTTACGCCATCTGTCTTTTAATTCGGCATAATCTTCCGTTACCGTATATCGTAACATAATGTAGTCGCGCAAATATTGTTCGGCAATCAATTCGCTGGCATAATATGGTATTTCATAAGGTTGCATAAGCTCCATTTGATTAGTTTCGTTGTTAATGCGATAAAGTTGCGGTTTGACGTGGAAGCAAGGTAGCATCAAATAAATAATGGAGGCAATAATCATATTTAAACAAATGCTCAAACAGGTGGTGATTACCAAAAAACGCGATGTCCACAGGTAACGTCTTTCCGGAAATGCGTCAACATGCACACGTTCCGGAAAATAGCCCAACTCATCCGGCGATTCTTTTTCTTTGTATTTAAATAATGTACCTAAAATTGAAACCATGCGATATTTTACCCCTTTTTTATACTTGTATCACATAATAATATTAAAAGTGTAATAAAATGTTAATTTTTAACGATTATTATAGCGATAGATTATAGACGATAAAAAAGGACACAAACATGAAAAAAATGCTTTGTTTGATGATTGGAACGCTCAGTGTTATTGCCTGTGCGCAAAAGGTTCAGCAGCCGGTTGACGGTGCCGTTGCATCATATCCGCAACCGGATCCTGCGTATTATTCGGATTGGGATAGTGCCATTCGTTATGACGTTGATATGCATAATATGTATGGCAAGTCCCCAACAAAAATAGAAAAGCCTCTTGATATGTATATGACTATGGCTCTTGCCTTGAAGTATAACTATTCGGGACGTGTTGTACGCTATCAGGAAAGCTTGCAAAAAGCCGGTAAATCTGCATATTCGGCATTGCCGGAAATTGTTTCCAACGCCGGTTATATTAATACAAATTACAGCGAAACGAGTCCTGACTTAAAAGTAGCTTGGAATATTTTGGATTTATCCACTTTATATTATATGCGTTCGGATGAATTTTTGAAACAAAATGTGGCTACCGAGGAAAGACGCAAGGTTATTCAAAACATTTTGCAAGAAGCACGCGTTCTTTATTGGAAGGCTTTGACCGCGCAACGTTTGCTGCCGGTTATTGATGATACAATTGAGCATATTACGCTTGATGTTGATGAGATGAATATCAAGGCCAAAGAGTTGGCGGAACAAGGACAGAATCCGGAAACAAGCCAGCTTGTTACCAAGCGTAAATATATGGAAGCGATTAAAAACCTATCTGCTTTGAAACGCGATTTGGAAACGGCACATGAACGTTTGGCTTCCTTGATGGGTATGCACCCACAAACCGAGTTCACGTTGGTTGGCAAGGAATATGGCAACTTTACGTTACCGGAAATCAAGTCAAACCTTTCTCGGTTAGAGTGGTTGGCCTTGACGAATCGTCCGGAATTGAAAGTTCACAATATGTTGACCAGCACGGATGATTTGGAAATGATTATTACGGACTTCCGAGATGAAAATGATGTCAGCTATCGTAGCAATCCGGCGATGTATAGCCAAAAATGGTGCACGGAAGCTAAAGAGGTTTCTATGGCGGTTTATGAAGGACCAAAATACGGTTTAAGCGAAAAAATGTTGGCAGATTTGCGCCGTCAACGGATGACTTCTTTAATATTGAATCAGGTTTATGTAGCTTGGGCTCGCTATACGTCAGCTGTTGAAGATTATCAGATTGCGCTTGAAATTGCCGGTGCTTCGGAAAATATTGCCGAAGATATTACGGCAGCAAAAGGCAGCCATGCCGAAAAGAGCCAAATGGAAGCAGCTCGCGCTATCGGCGACGAAATCAAAGCATCGGTTGCTTATGTTGATATGCAGGATGCGTTGGGCGCACTTTACGTTACCATCGGCTTAGATGCAGTGCCTTATTATATGTTGGACGAATCTCCTTCGCATATTGCGTTGGCATTGCGTGATACTCTGGAAAAATGGCGTAACGGCGAATTTATTCCGGAAAATCGTCCGTATTTGATGAATATTCCGAGTCATCGTCCTCCGGTAAATTTGTCCTCAGAAGGAATTTTGCCTGATGTGACATATAATACGGGTGAACATATTCGGATTATGATTCCGGCTGATGCCTTTACCAAAATGGGTTGGAATGAGGATGAGGTAACTACAAAAGCCGGCTTAGTAGACGATTCGGGGTTGCCGAAATTCCTGAAATATAACAATGTCGGCAGAACCTTTACCGGTGTTGCTATGCCTGGTGATGGCGGAACATATCCGATTAAGATTTATGCAATGGATAAAAAGAATAATATTGCATATTTGACATTCAAATTGACTATTGTCGATTCTTATGTGCCGTCGTTAAATGTCCGCGGCTTAAACCGCGCCCGTCAGGCAACAGTTTTGAAAAGTTGCAACGGTGGCAAATGCAATGACCAGGATTTGGATACAGTGAAGGTTTACGCGCCGACACACCATCCACATAACTGATTATTAAATCAATGAGAAAGAATCTGCATGTAAAAATGCAGATTCTTTTTTTTGTTTCAGAATCGCAAAGTTAAGAAAAATACAAAAAAATGCTATTTATATTATGACAAAATATATAAAAATGAAAATAAAGATATTTATATCAGAATATTATCGGTAACAGATTGTTTTACGGTTATAAGAAATATCGTTGGCGATATTAAGAATTATTAATAACTTTATCCACCGTCTTTGGATAAATATGAAAAAAAAATTCCTTTTATTTTTAATTGGTTAGCCAACTTATTCGTTCTTTTTTTTTTTTTTTTTACATTTTTATAAAAAAAAAATTCTTGAGAGCATTTTTTATTTTTTGCATAATGTTTTTCAAGAAATAAGTCATCCAACTTTAAAATAAATGTTCAAGATTTATTACAATATATTGTGATTTATTTTTTTTTATGACTATATATTGTGTGTATTTTAAATTTTTATTAATTTATATTGTATAGTATGCAGAGAAAATAAATCATCAATTTTAGGAGGGAAAAAATGGCCGAAGAGCAAACTAAACATCTTGATACAATACGTTCAAAAGTAAAATCCGTTACCAAAAGAGACGGCACACTGGCGGATTTTGATAGCAGTAAAATATATAATGCTATTTTAAAAGCAGCGGAATCTACTAATGAGTTCGGCGAAGATGACGCTTTGTTGGTAACAGCTCAGGCCATGAAAGTAATCAATTACAAATTTTCCGAAATGGTGCCGACAATTGAACAAATTCAAGATGTTGTTGAACAGGCCTTAATTTCTTCTAACTATTTGAATACGGCTAAAGCGTATATTTTGTATCGTGATAAGCGCAATCGTCTGCGTGCCGACCATAAAGTTATGGTAGATGTTGAAAGCTCTATTAATGAATATTTGGAAAAGTTGGATTGGCGTGTAAATGCCAATGCTAATCAAGGTTATTCAAACGGCGGATTAATTTTGAATGTTTCCGGTAAAGTAACGGCAAACTACTGGTTGAGCCATGTTTATCCGGCAGAAGTTGGTGAAGCACATCGCAACGGCGATATTCATATTCATGATTTGGATATGTTGGCTGCATATTGTGCTGGTTGGTCTTTGAAAAATCTGTTAAAAGAAGGTTTCAACGGTGTTCGCGGTAAGGCCGAGGCTAATCCGCCGAAACATTTATCTGCGGCCACGGGACAAATGGTTAACTTTATGGGAACATTGCAGAATGAATGGGCTGGCGCACAAGCTTTTTCTTCTGTTGATACCTATTTGGCTCCGTATGTTAAAAAAGATAATTTATCATACCATGATGTCAAGCAGTGTATGCAAGAATTGATTTACAACCTAAACGTTCCTTCTCGTTGGGGTTCACAAACACCGTTTACCAACTTTACGTTTGACTGGGTTTGTCCTGAAGATTTGCGTGATCAGCATCCGTATATCGGCGGTCGTATAGCCGGCCACGATGAAAACTTTATGCCGATAATAGAAGGGCAGGAAGAAATGCCGTTCACATACGGTGACTGCCAAAAAGAAATGGATATGATTAATCGTGCATATATTGAGGTTATGATGGAGGGAGATGTTATGGATCGTCCGTTCACATTCCCGATTCCGACATACAATATGACGCCTGATTTTCCGTGGGAAGATGAAAAATCTCAGCTGTTATTTGA
>JAKSUO010000110.1 GCA_024408895.1 Alphaproteobacteria bacterium
CATAGCTCTAATTTATTATTATAACACCCTGTGAGTCACTAACCAGTCACTAAACTAGGAATATTTTTTCAATCTCTTATCTAATGATATTATACACAATTTAAAAAGGTGTATATAAAAAGATAATACTACATATAGTTTATTTACTTTTTATTAATACAATATATAGCATAAAGAGAGAAGCACATCGTTTATTAGGAGATAAAACAAATGACAGTTATTAATTTTCAAAACATTGCATTATCAGATTCTGAAAGACAACCTTGTGAAATATGGACTCGTGTGATGGGATATCATCGTCCGGTCAGTGAATTTAATCGTGGCAAAAAGTCGGAATACTATTCTCGTAAATGTTTTGCCGAGGAAAAGGCCGTTTCTCATTTAGATACGCTACAAGAAGCATATTCATGCGCTGCTGAATAAGTTGTTATAAAATCCGATTAAACCTCTCCGCCGAGAGTTTTTTTTATGCCTTATGAATCAGCATAATGCACCATTTTTATTTTACGTTCCTTAATCTTTTTTTTACATCATTTTGATAAAATGTTACAGAAATGTTAAAAATTGTCATATTTTGCGAATGATGTGGCTTTTTTGATATTTGTATGATATGATAGCGGCAAGTGGTAAAATTGAACGGAGTGTGGCTCTATGTATATATGGATACTTTTAGCAACAATTATGGTTGCATTAAGTTTCTTCAATGTCTCGCCGCGTGCCGATAAGGAAAACGCAATTAACGAGGTTAAAGCTTCTTTGATTATCAACAGATTCAGAGCAGAACATTTGGCTATGGCTCGCACGATGGACTGTGAAATTATTCGTCGTTTAAACAACGCCGGTTGGCGCAATATTGAAACTCAAAATCCGTATGACAAAGTGTCCACTATCCCAAAGAACATAGCTTTACCATATACAAAGTATGAATGTAATTTGCCGTTAGGATATGAACCGAACTCGGCAATATTGGACGTTCACCACATGATAATATGTTTAAATAAGCGCATAGAAGATCCTGATCAAGAAGACAATCTTCCGACTGATTGCGACACAGGCAGATATCGTTATATGGTGTCTTATGCTGCCATTCCGGACAGATGGCTGTCTAAAGATTCGGCTGATTTAGATCTTTACGGCGTGGCAAGGCCTTTGCCGGTTTTGGTGAATCTTATGGCTAAAGCTTCTAGTTATGGCAGTGTTTACGGTTGGGCAGATTGTGCGGAAAACGGCACATCTTCAAAGGTTGAGTGTAATTTACGCGGTTATAGCGCGCGTGTTGTTCGTGTTCAAGAGGCTGAACCGGATTCCGCGTCTTCCGACGCCAATTCTTTAGATTCGTCTCAAACTTTATTTAGTTTCACGGATATAGACAAAGCATCGCCGCTGTGGAACAGCACTAATTTTAAAACTTTATGCAACTCAGCCAAACCTTGCTTGGTGGCGTATGAAAAGTTTGGAACTGCCGACAGGGCGGGCCACTGCAAAAGGTTGGTTGCACAGAACAATCCGAATTGTAACTAAGGTATAGGAAAATAAATAAGGAGAAAGCAGATGAAAAACAACTTAAAACATAAGAGCCTACTCGAAAGAGGTGGTTTGATGATTGAAGCGTTGGCAATGCTCGGATTGATAGCGGTTGTCACGCCGACAATGTATAAAAAATCTGCTGAGCGCACGATGGAAGTTGACGATATTAACACGGCAACGACAATCCGTTCGTATGTGAGTGCGGCCGAATCCTATATGACAACGAATTACGTGTCAATAATGAAAGATTTTAAAGATGAAGTTCCGGAAGGCGAAACACAACCTGCGGAACAATACAAGTCAATCACCAACAATGATTTAGCTGATTTTTTGCCGTATAAATTTAAATCTGCAAGCTCCTTATACGACTATAACGAACCGAAAGTTACAGTTGTAAAAAACGGCAATAACTTAACAGCTTTTTTGTTGTTTCCGGCCAAAGGCGCGGGTGATGACGGCCTTGGGCAAGAGCGCACGGCGCGTATTGCTTCGTTAGTCGGGGCTAACGGCGGTTATGTCAGAAGCGAACACAATGCTCGCGGTATTGGTGGCATTTGGTCGTTAAACGGCTCAACTTATACGAATGTATTTCCGAGTGATAATTCGCCGATATATTCCATTGTGGCTTCCACACCGAATGCCATTAACGGCAACACGCAAATAGATGAATTTGAAAATCCGAAATATTTGCAACGGACTTTTGAATGTTCTGAAGATGCAACTGAAGCGGAAAAAGAACGTTGCAAGGCGGAAGAAACTTGGCGAAACACCATGCGTACCGATGTATATTTAGGTGGCTACAACGATATGGATGAGTTGCCGGAAGACAATCCGAGCAGCGAAAAAATGCACAACATCCGTAATATCGGCAGTTTGATTGTTGGTGCGGAAGAGCAAGCTGATATTGACGGCGCAACCTCTTACGGTTTATATATTGCCGAAAATGTTAATAATAATGCAACAATAGATGATGGCAGCAGCAATCAAGTACCTAACCCGAATGCCAAAAGTAATGCCTACATCGGTGGTTCATTGATGGCTGGTTTGCGTAACTTTTTTGTTGATAAAGATAGTTTAAATTACGGTCCGCGCACTGAATATAATCCCGCAACGGAAAAATACGAGCAAGTGGGTTATAAATTTAACATCAATAGTCAAACCGGTGATGTCACACAGTATGGTGGTTTGAATTTAGCGATTGCTGATAGTTATTGTATGAATCCTGAGGTAAGGATTGGTAGTTATCTTAATGAAAGCTATGGGATATATGATAGAGCAATCGACGGTGACTTTAGAAGACTTACATTGAGTGGCACTGGCAACGATAATATGGATAACGGAATGATCTCATTAACATATGACGCATATTCAGATTATAATTATGACGCGTATTCGACTATTAGCAAAATTCACGGTGGAGCGATTAATATTGGTAACGCGTATCCGGGTAAGACAGGTCAAGTAAGTGTATCAGATGCTATGTCGCAGATAAGCACAGAGACAATAGACAATATAGCTTATAAAGCGCCTCAAAATTTCCCGGTTACCATTGGTGAAAACACTTATGTTCAAGGTTTGTTGGCGGCTGACCAGTTAGATACGCAGAAACTGCGCACGGCAAGTTTAAGCACAGGTTCGGAACATGTTGATGACGAGTACAAATGGCTGAACGTTGATAAAGACGGTGTTGTGATTGCATCCACTACCCGAACAGGCGAAGCATACAGTATTATGGACACTGAAGTTCATATAGATGACAGCGGTGTTTCCATGCGTCATGGAGGTACTTCAGACTGTCCGGGAGCAAAATTGCAATTATATGCCGACACATATAGCGATGCATCTGGTGTATATAGCGAATACAGCATTGCCGGTGAGGCAAAAGACATTACATTTACAACAGAAGATACAGGCACACTGGCTTTGCAAAATAGCTCAATAGGACAGACGATGACAGGAAATCGGATAGATATTGGTCTATTAGACAATATATCAGGGTTTAATAACTCAACTTATGATAGACGTTATGGATATTATTCCGAACCTTATACTGTTACTTTTCGCCCCGATGGTTACGTCAATTTAGTCGGCACAAACTTGCGCACCGGATATCGCTCAGGCGATCGTATGGTCAACGTCTTGTCTGTTAATAACAATGCTCAAGGTGATTCAGATATTTTGCCGGATGAGTCTTTGAAAGGTTCCGGATATCCAGAAAATTTTGATGTTGCGATGCATGGTAATGTTCTATTTACTGATGGGCAAAGTGGTGCTCATAAACAAAAATATCCATCGGACAACAAACATATGATAGCTCAAATGCAGCCAGCATTGAAATTGTGTCAACTTCGGACACTACCAATGCCAAAAAGGCAGTTATATTTGATGTTGCTTACCGTGATATACCAGCTAACGGTATTTTTACCTATCATGATGGCCATTATACAGAATCTTTCAGTGGTATGGATGTTACTATGGATCAAGGTACTGTGTATATCCGCAAGGGCGCGGTTGATGTTTTGCCGGTAGTTCCGAATAACGGTGCAAAGGCGGGAGATGGTAACAGCAAACATGCTACCCAACAAATTGGTTATATCGGTGCCAGCAGGTTTGTTGCCAATAACCGC
>JAKSUO010000111.1 GCA_024408895.1 Alphaproteobacteria bacterium
CA
The DNA here is from genome assembly GCA_024408895.1 of Alphaproteobacteria bacterium. Classification (GTDB taxonomy): domain Bacteria; phylum Pseudomonadota; class Alphaproteobacteria; order RF32; family CAG-239; genus RUG410. The sequence goes on from JAKSUO010000111.1 coordinate 3, forward strand.
CCGGTCAATCTTTCGTAAATTGCATCAGCCACCACATGGGCGATTCGGCGCCAGTTATCTTTGGTGGATGTAAAAGATTTTCCTAAAAGCTGTTGTGAGGCAACAACGTCCCACAATCTAAAGTCAACTTTTAATTTTTCCCCCGGCAACTCCGTAATTTGGCTTTGCACCAAAGATTGCGCTTTAATAGCCTGCCAATCAACAAATTGCGGCCTCTGATCAATAGAAGAAAGCGTTTCAATATAACTATTCTGCGGAATAATTTTAAACAAGCCGCTTCTATCCAAATCGGCGGCAATAACCTCGTGAATTTTATCACCGTAGTCACGGCCGACCAACTTTGTAAATATGTTGGAACTTGAACCAATCATTTCCGGCAACGCAATCGGCATCGGATTACGCGATGCGCCGGTTACGTCAATTTCAAGCTCGGCGCGAACCGGAGAAGTCCACAAAGCCAACATGGCGGCTAACAAATATTTTATTTTCATTGTATTCACCTCAAACAAACAAATTAAGAATATCCACACAATACTATTGATAAAACGAATAGTAAAGCAAAAAAATATTATAGACAACATATTATTTCGTTGACTTTTCATGTAAATTGTTTCACCCTCGTTTTAAAGAGGTGAAACATGGATTTATCAGATTTCAAAGCTAAAATAAAGCCGTATTGTGCTGTCATGGGCGTTGACTACGGTTCAAAACGCGTTGGCATTGCCGTTTCCGATTTATTGCAAAGCATTGCAACCTCTTATAAAATTTTATATAGAACCTCATGGCAGAAAGATGTAGCGGAACTAAAAAAGATTGTTGCCGAAAAAGAAATCGGCGGAATTATTTATGGGCTTCCTTTGCAAATGAACGGTTTGGAAGGCGATATTGCCCGTGAAGTCAAAAAATTTGCCGAGAAACTTTATACGGAAATTCCGTTACCGTATGCTTTTTGGGACGAAAGATTATCTTCCGCCGCCGTAGAAAAATTCCTGATTAAAGAAGTTGATTTGTCGCGACAAAAGCGGCAAAAAGTTTTGGACGCATCCGCCGCTGCTTACATTTTGCAAGGTGCGTTAGACGCGCTGACATATCAAAAAAAATAAATCACCGTTTAATCGCCTGACGCGCACGAATAAACTCGGCATTTGTTGCTATATCTTCCAAGCAAATTGGTAATTTACGCCGCCAGTTCGGATGTTTATCAATGTCCGTTCCCGGCAGATTTTGCAACACCTCCACACCGAAAATATCCTCTAATTGCGCCAAATATACATCACTGGCACTTGTTGAAACATAAGTTTCCACCGCTTCAGTCAACCCGTTCGGATAGCCTTCTCCGTAAATGCAATCACCCTGTCTTGGTTTATCTTCAGGCCACACGCCGCTATAATCCAAAGCACCCAACAAACGACGGCGTTCATCTTCACGTCCCTGATATTGTTCTTGACGCTCATGCGCATCAAGCATTTTTAAGTTATACATTGTTTCAATGTCATAACCGAACCAGCGCATTCTTAAAGGTGCCATATCGTGCGTTCCGACCGAGCTGAAAGTTTCTGTTGCAAAATCACGCGGCATTTTGAAATCACCGAACCCATCCCAACGCTCGGCCCATAACACGCTCAAAGAATACACACCGCGCGCATGCAGTTTTTCAATAAATCCGTCAGGTACATTGCCGATACTTTCACCGACAATCATACATTTGTTCAAATAACTTTCTAATGCCACAATGCCGAGCATATCATCAAAATTATAATAAACGTATGTGCCGTTATCTTCTTTGTCCGGAATAATATATAAACGCATCAGGCTCATCACATGATCAATACGCAACGCTCCCGCGCCTTCCATTGCCGCACGCACAACCTTAATAAACGGCCGATAAGCATTGGCTTTAAGCGTATATGGATTGAAAGCGCCTAATCCCCATTTTTGCCCTGTCGGAAAGAACACATCAGGGGGCGCACCGGCACCGCAATCTTTAATAAATAAATCACATCCGCTCCAAAGTTCGGCACTGTCTTTACTTAATCCAACCGGCAAATCACGATACAAACCGATTTTAAGCCCGCATTTTTTCACTTCTTCATAAACTTCTTGCAACTGCTTATCAGCCACATATTGCAAAAATTTAAAAAACGCGATTTCCGCTTGATGTGTTTTTTTGAAGTCTGCTACCGCCGCCGAATTTGGATTTTGCATTTCCTTCGGCCAAGAAGCTAAACCGCTGCAATATTCCGCATGTATCGCCTGATACGCAGCCAAATTATCCAAATCACTTCCCTGTTTTTTGCAATAATCTTCATATTCTTGATAAGCGCCGGACTTTGTGTCTTTTTGAAAATCCGCATAAATCTGCCGTAAAATGTTTATTTTTAAATTATAGACACCGGTATAATCAATATCTTTTGTTTGACGTAAACGTTCAATTTCACGTTCTTTTCCTTTAATATACTCTGCTTTAAAAGCGACAACTTTTTCCACATCAATATAAATCGGATTTAGATACAACCTGCTGACTGATGAATACGGGCTGGCATTTTCCGGACTATCATGCACCAACACATTCAACGGATTAAGCCCGATGACATCTGCGCCTTGAGAGTGGCAGAAACGCACAAAATTTTTTAAATCGGTAAAATCGCCTACTCCCCAATTTCGGCGACTGGTTAATGAATACAACTGAATGGCAAATCCCCATATTTTCTGATGTTGCAACACATCGGAAACATAGCATTTATCCGGTGTAACAGCCAACACGCTGCGGCTGATTTTTTTCCCGCAACAAATTTCCAAATTATAATATTGCGGTGCCATATCCGTCGTAATATTAATTTGCAGCTTTTTATATGTGACGGAGCCGCGTTTTTTTGTTTCTGTTTCCCAAACGGTATAATCAACCGTCAACTCATTTCCTTGAAAATCGGCTACGCTCAACTCAAAATTTTCTGTTTGTCCTTCTGCCAAAACAACATCAAACGACTTATCACTTTGCCGCACCACATATACCGGCTCCATTGCATATTGCCAGCGTCTGTTTTCTATTTTTTCCAATAACGAGGCGCTGTCAGCAATATCCTTAAGCGGATACCCCAAATAGTTCACCATTTTACGCAAAACTTCGTCATCTGCGACATATTGTTTTTGATTCTGTGCCGCATCATAAAATGTTCTTGCGATACCCAATTTTTGCAATAATAAACCCCAGCTGTCTTGCATATTTATTTCTCCGGTTGACTTATTTTAAGCAATAAAACGCTCCACGCCGGCACATCAACAGATTTTGCCGGATTGATAATTTCATTTGTATTGGCAATTTTTGTGCTGTCAAAAATTAATTCTGTTCTAAGTTTTTTAATTGACGGTGACAATTTCCATTTAATATTTTGTGCTTCACCGTTAAAAATTATATAATATGCACATTCACCGTTAACAACAAGCGCCGACATACATTTACGATTTTCCGTCATCCAATCTTGATTGGTAAATTCTTTTCCCTCCTGCGTCAGCCAAACCAAATCTTTGACGCTATAATTATCATACTTCATTACTTTGCCGGTAAAGAACTTACTGCGACAGAATATTTTCATTTTTTCGCGAAGAGCTATCAATCTTTTTACATAACGCACCAAATCGCGATCGGTTTTATTAATGGATTCCCACACAATCCAAGTAATAACATTGTCCTGACAATAAGGATTATTGTTGCCGAATTGAGTATTGCCGAATTCATCTCCTGCCACCAACATCGGAGTACCAAATGAAAGAAACAGTGTTGCAAGCATTGCGCGCGCTCTCAAAATTCTGTTATCCTTAATGGCTTGATTGTCCGTGAAACCTTCTTCTCCGGAGTTCCACGTCCAGTTGGCATCATTTCCGTCACGATTATTTTCACCGTTCACTATATTATGCTTAATATTGTAACCTACGGCATCACGCAAATTAAACCCGTCATGCGAAGTCAAAAAATTAATACTGCTCCAAATATCACGATTACTATATCCGAAAATATCGCTTGAACCGGTAATACGGCTGGCAAGTTCACCGATTTGTCTGGCATCTCCGCGCCAAAAACGCCGCACGACATCACGGTAGCGATCGTTGCACTCTGCCCATCCTGGTGGGAAAGCGCCGATTCTGTAC
>JAKSUO010000112.1 GCA_024408895.1 Alphaproteobacteria bacterium
TCTGCCGAACCGAAAAAGTTTAACAAATCACGCTTACGTTTAGCCCCTATTCCCTCAATTTCATCAATCTGTGACTTAAATATTGATTTCGCCCGTTTTTTGCGATGCGTCCCAATGGCAAAACGATGCGCTTCATCACGCAGATTCTGCATATAGAACGCTATTGGCGAGCGATAAGGCAACTCAAAACTATCGCGATTAATAATATGATAAAATTCTTTACCGGCATTACGATCCGGTCCTTTAGATATGGCAATAATCGTTATGTCGGATAAATCATACGATACCAATGCTTCATGCACGGCGTGCAACTGTCCCAATCCACCGTCAAGCAAAATTACATCCGGTTTATTTTCCGGAGCCATATGCTCAAACCGCCGCAACAAAACTTCTTTCATCATGGCAAAATCATCATGCGTATTATCGGTATATTTGATATTAAAAGTACGATATGATTTTTTATCAAACCCTTCCGGCGTTGCGACCACCATTGCCCCAACGGCAAAAGACCCTTGATTATGCGAATTATCGTAAATTTCAATACGCTTCGGAATACGCGGCAAATTAAAATATTGTTGCATGGCAAACAAATTAGCTTCCACCGTTGCCGTTTCCGCCGCTTTACGTTCAATTGCCGCCATAGCGTTTTCAACGGCTCTGGCAATTAAACGTGCCTTATTTCCCTTTTGATATAGGCGAATTTTAGTATGCAGTGCCTCTTCCAAAAACACAATATTTTCAAAGCTATGCGAAACTAAAACTTCGGTTGGCACTTTATGTTCAGCATAGAACGAACTTATAAATGCCTCTAAAATTTCTTCTTCGGAAACATCTGTTGCGTTTTTCGGAAAATAAGGCAAATTACCGCAATTTTGACCGGAACGGATAAAGAAAATTTGCACGCAAACCATTCCACCATGCTTGACAACCGCAATTACATCAGCCGAAGCAATCTCGGCATATTCCACATTATGCCCGCTTTGAATACTACTCAATGCTTTAATTTTATCTCGTAAAATCAAAGCCTTTTCATATTCTGTGGCGGCACTTGCCTGTTGCATTTCTGCAGACCATTTTTCTTTCAAACCGGTATTTTTACCTTCCAAAAAAGCCACAACTTCATCCACCGTTTTATGATAATCATCACGGCTGATTTTTTGCACGCACGGCGCACTGCAACGCTTAATTTGATAAAGCATACACGGACGATCGCGGTGCAAAAAAACGCTGTCACGACAAGAACGCAACAAAAATGCTTTTTGAACAATATCCAACACTTCATTAACCGCTGTTGCGCTCGCAAAAGGGCCAAAATATTTAGCCTTATCGCGCCGAGCGCCCCGACTTTTCCGTAAAGCCGGAAAATCCTCATTCATATTAATCATTAAATGCGGAAAAGTTTTATCATCTTTCAATAAAATGTTGTATTTCGGCTCTAATTTCTTAATTAAATCATTTTCCATTAACAGAGCCTGCGCCTCATTTTCCACCACAATAAATTCCATGCGTTCAACTTCGGAAACCATTCGTTTAATATGGTCAGGCAAACGTTCAAAATGCGTATAGGCCGTTATGCGCCTTTTAATATTTTTGGCTTTGCCGACATACAAAACCTTATCATTTTTATCAAGCATACGATAAACTCCGGGATTAACCGGAGCAATTTTCACATTTTTTTGAATAACCTCTATACCATGCTTAATATTCGGCATTTATCCTCCGATTAACATTTGCGCCGCCGCTCGGGCTTCATCGGTAATGCGCTCGCCGGATAACATTCGGGCAACTTCTTCACGTTTTTCGGAAGAATTAAGAGGCCGCAACTGCGTTGTTGTCACATCATCACAGCAAATTTTTTCCACTTTAAAATGCTGTCTGCCGCATGCGGCAACTTGCGGTGAATGGGTAACCACAAAAACCTGCAAATTTTCACCGAGTTTAGCCAATCTTTCGCCGACTGCCTGCGCCGTTGCACCGCCAACACCGGCATCAACCTCATCAAAAATCAGCGTATCAGCCGAAGCCGTTTGCGCCAGATTAACTTTCAAAGCCAACATAAAACGCGCCAACTCACCACCGGAAGCAATTTTATTAAGCGCACCGGCTTCCGTTCCCGGATTCGTTGCCGCTAAAAACTGAATGTCGTCTATTCCGTCCTCGTTCCAACAATCAAGTGTTTTTTCCGTAATTCTTGTCATAAAACGTGCTTTTTCCATTTTCAGCGCCGGCAATTCTTTCATTATGGCTAAATCAAGTTTTGTTGCCGCAGCCACACGTTCTTCGTGTACGATTTTTGCCTTGTGAACGTATGTGTCATAGGCTTGTTTTTCCAACCTTTTCAGCTCAAATAAATTGTCTTCTCCTCGCTCTAATTTTGCCAATTTATTTTCCATATCTGCCCACACTGCCGATAATTCATCTATGGTTGTATGGTGCTTACGCGCTAAATCCTTAAGGCAGAACAAACGCTCTTCAACACTATTGATTTCATTCTGATTTACCGAAATTTCATTTAACGCCGCTTCAATTTCCGTACCGGCTTCTTCAACGTTAATGAGTGCCGTATCCAATATCTCATATATTGAGGAAAATTTATCGTGTGTTAAAGCATTAGCTCGTGCCAATGCGGCTTGGGCTTGCCGAAGGACATCACGCACATTTGAATGCGAGCCATCCAATGCGCCAACAGCAACATTCAAATTTTCCGTTATTTTTTCGGCGTTCATCATTTCTTGACGCTTTTCTTCCAAACGTTCGGCTTCATCTTTTTGCGGTTTAATTTGTGCAAACTCATTAACCCAATGGCGCAAATTTTCTTCTTCATCACGTGCCGTTTTAATATCATTTTCAGCCGATTCGCGCGCCGTATGTGCCTTTTTATACGCCCGAAATGCTTCACGCATATCATTTATAGCATCAACATAGCCGCCATAGCTGTCCAGCAAACGCATATGCGTAGCTGAATCAAGCAATCCTTGATTATCAAACTGACCATGAATTTCTACTAAAAACGCACCGACTTCTTTCAAAAATTTTTGTGTTACGGGACAATCATTTATAAAAATTTTGCTGCGACCATCTTGCGTCAGCGATCGTGAAATAACAACATCATGCTCAAATTCTATATCGTGCTCTTGCAACAATTTTGCCAAATCACCATTTTTATCGGCAACTGAAAATTCGCCGCTGACAACCAGCTTTTCACATCCAGAGCGTATCATGGAAACTTCCGCACGCTGCCCCAAAAGCAACCCGACCGAACCGAGCAGAATAGACTTTCCGGCACCGGTTTCACCGCTAAAAACAGTAAAACCGCTTTGCAAATCCAAATCTAACTTATCAATCAAAACAACATTTCTAATTGATAAAGATTTCAGCATTATTTTACGCCTTTCTTTTTCAATTACTTTTTCAACGATTTTTCAACCGCTTTATCATCACTGCCGCCAAAACCGAGCCAGCCGAACCAACTTTTACTTTCCTTTTTTGCTTCTCCGGTTATCGGTTTATCTTCGGCTACGACTTTATTGCCAACCAATTTGGCAGCATCTGTCGCGCTTTTAGTATTTTCCGTACCGATTTTTTGCATAATTTCGCCGGCTTTAGCAGTCCATTTTCCGTTAGGATAATTTTCCTTCAAAATTTTATAATAACCATCAGCATACTTATTCAAGCCCAAAATAGCATAAATTTCAACTTCACGATACAGCGCCTCTTCAATTTGAATTGTTGTTTGATATTCTTCCAAAACAACATTAAATCTGTTCAACGCGGAAAGATAATTACCCTCCGTTAAGTAGTAACGGCCAACAACCATTTCCTGACCGGCGCGATAATCTTCAGTCAACTTAATTTTGTTACGGGCATCTTCGGCATATTTACTGTCCGGATACAACGCAATCAAACGACGAAATACAGCTTCTGCATTCGCAGTATTTCCCTGATCTTTGTCAGCAGCCGCAATTTGATCATAATAACAAATTCCTTTCATATAGTATGCGTAATCAGCATATTTATTACCAGGATGATATTTCAAGAAACGATCCAACACTAAAATTGCATCATCATATTTTTCATCTTTATAATAAGCATATGCTTCCATCAGCTTAGACTTAACAGCCCATTTAGAATAAGGATGTTC
>JAKSUO010000113.1 GCA_024408895.1 Alphaproteobacteria bacterium
ATAAATCAAGAATTTCGGGCTGGGCTGCCAACTCACAAGTATATTTTGTTGCAACATCACATTCATAACACTTCAAAGATGTAGAACCTTGAACCGGGAACTCAACCTGTTTTTTCTGATGACATTCGTCACTGCACGGTGTCCACTTAAATTCTTCACTGTATTGCGAACCATAATCCGAACATACCTTTTTAACACACTTACCGCATGTTAAATCGCATGATATAGATTCGCTGGCAACTTTATAGCCGGCCGGACATGTTGCGTCTGACAAGTTCTGATATTTCCAACCGGAAGGTCCATAAGTGTAGTCGGAACATACATTAGCCCGACAAGTGTAACACGTTTGTCCCGTACAACCGGTAGAATTGGTGCTTGTAATGGTTTCGCACGAGTTGCAACTTGTCCGCAAACCGCGTCCTTCACAAGTTTTACGCTTACATTGGTAACAGGTTTTGCCTAATGACGCACAAACAGTATTGGCGGTTTTATCATAGCAATTTGCATCACAATCATCTTGCAAACCGCGTTGAGCACAAGTTTTTATTGAACAGGTTGCACAAGGCATCCCGCTACAAGATGTGTTTGTAATCTCATTTTCACAGGTGGTATTACAAGTATCGCGCAAGCCGCGTTCCGAACAAGTTTTAAGCGAACATGTATAACAGGTAACACCTGTCTTACTCGTGCATTGATTATTCGGAGTCGCATTATAGCAATTTGAATTACATGACTCCGAAAGTCCACGAGACGCGCAACTCTTCGGAGCACATTGATAACAAACCGGACCACCTGCGGATACGCAAGTTCTATCCTCTTTTAACTGCGTTTCACAGGTAGCATCACACGAACCTTTTAAGTCACGTTCAGGACACGATTTAAGCGTTTCACATTTATAACACCTTAAACCGCCAACGGACGCAATTGTGGATTTTTTACAAGAGCCGCAGTTTGAAGAACTTTGATAATGCTCAAAGTCTTCACAAACACATTCACGATGTTTATAGCATTTTGTTGTGCCGTCAGCGGCAAAAGTTATGTCTGAGCAGCCGCTCGGCTTTTCTTTTGAATAACCATTAGGGCATTTATCTTGGTCTACACATTCACCTTCGCAATTACCGCATTGATTTTCTCTAGTGGAGCATTTTTGATTGTTGGCGCATTTTGTTCCTTTGCACATACATTTTCCGGTTGGGCATAAACCGCAGCTATTGAGTTCAACGGAACATTTAGAACCTTGAACCCTCCCGCAATCTTCACCATCACACACACATTCTTGATTAACCAACTTATAATCAGGCTTACAACCCGTAACTATGTAGCGAAGATTACCACACCGAGTGCACTCGGAATGTTCAGGACACGATACTAAAACGCAAAGGGCAGCGCCAGAATTGTCCGGTCTGGCACGCGCTGCACTTTCGCAGTTACCTCCGGGAAGAAAACATATATCGGCACGAGCTGTTGATATGTACCCCACATACGTCAATACGCCAATTAAACATAAACTAAACGCGTATTTCCAACACTTTTTAATGCCGCCCATCATGACATAATACTCCCTAATAAAGAATTCTTTGCGTCAAAATTAACATATTCTTAACTAATTGTCCATATTTTTTTTACTTTTTATCAACTATTTTTTAAATATTTTGATTATGATTTTTTTCTAGTGCTCAACACATAAAAAAATCTCTGAAAACAGGCCGTCATGCAAGACTACGCCCATTTTCAGAGATTATTAAAATAAATAGCTGTTTTTTACAAACCGATAGCTTTATTTATGCTATTAATGATTTGATTTTGTTTGTTTTTATCTTTCGGTGTAATAACCCCCGAACACTCAGCTCCACGCGTTTGTATATCTTTTTCCGGCGCATGTGCAAAATAATCGTTGGCAATATCAACAACTTCACCATAACGTTTTTCGTTTATGCCCGCAGAGGCCGCGTAATAACTTGCAGCGCGCACAAAGTGTTGATTTTCACCCTGTCCCAAATAATTCAGGCAATAAACAACTTCTTCATCGCCGGCGTAGATTTTATCTGACATTTTAGACTTTTGCGGCGGTAATTTTTGAACAGGTTTCTTTGCCACCGGTTTTATCGGTGCTTTCGGTGCAGTTTTAACTGCAACTTGTTTCGGTGCAGTTTGAGTTTTTTTAGCTTCTTCGGCTTTTTTAGCTTCTTCGGCTTTTTTAGCTTCCTCGGCTTTTTTAGCTTCTTCGGCTTTTTTGGCTTCCTCGGCTTTTTTAGCTTCTTCGGAAGCCTGTTTTTCTTGTTCTAATTGTTGAACACGCGCTTCCAATTCTTTAACTTTGGCCTCTGCCGCCAACTTCTGTTTCAAAATTTCCTGTGCGGCTTCATCGCGAAAAGCTATATCCTCATTATATTTTTGTAAAGAAACTGTTTTTTCCGCCTGCGGCTCGGCAACCGGTTGTGGTGCAACAGCAACGGCTTCAACTTTTTCAACAACCGGAGCATTATTATGAGCAACAGTTTGAGACTCGCTTGCAGAAGAATACTTAGCCAGCAACGGCGCAACACTTTTAACTTGTTTTTTCTCGGCTATTTTCAGCGGAGTCCACCCTTTTCCGTTGGCAATATTAACATCCGCGCCATACGATAACAATGTTTCGGTGCTTTCCGCATCATCTAAGGCAACCGCATAATGCAAAGCCGTATTACCTTGTTCGTTCTTACCGTTAACATTTTCACCGTTGGAAAGCAGCTCCAACAACATCGGCATATTTTTCTGTTTTACGCTTTCTATCAATTCTTGCGTTGATGCCTGCGCCTGAGCGGCTATAACTGTCATCAAAGCGACTAGCAAATACTTTTTCATTGTCACACCCTCTCTGTGTTAAAAATTATTCTGCTTCATATTACACAAATTTATTTGTTTTGCAAGAACTTTCCAAATTCTTCGCCTTTACCGTTAAAAATCGTCATTTTGGTGCGATTTAATTTTATATTATCGCCTTTCTGTATTTTACTGATTAAATTAGGTAACAATTTCAAATTAAAAGAATATTAAGCAATATTTGTTATACTTGTTGAAACAAGGAGATTACAATGCTTTTAATAAATACAAGTGAAAAATTATCCGATTTCTGTGATATATTGGCGAAACAATCTTTTATTACCGTAGATTCGGAATTTATCCGCGAACACTCTTACTATCCGAAACTGTGTTTATTACAAGTTGGATATGACGGAGATGCCGCTATTATAGACCCTCTGGCCGGCGTTGACTTATCTCCTTTTCTTGACATTTTGCAAAACCCGAACATTGTTAAGGTTCTTCATGCCGGACGTCAGGATATTGAAATTTTTTACAATTTAAGCGGCCAAACACCGAAAAATGTTTTTGATACGCAAATTGCGGCCATGGTATGCGGATTTGCCGAAAATATCGGTTACGGCAATCTGGTTCGTGAAATTTTGCATATTGATTTGGATAAATCTCAACGTTTAACCGATTGGAGTTTGCGTCCGCTTGACGAAGCTCAGTTGGAATACGCACTGGGAGACGTGACACATCTTGTCGGTTGCTACAAATATTTACGAGATTATATGGCCGAACATAAACGCACAGATTGGATTAAAGAAGAAACCGCCTGTTTATGCGATCCGAATTCTTATAACATCAAATGTAACGAAGTATGGCACAAAATCAGGCACAACGTACATTCGCCGCTTTTCCTGTCTGCGCTTAAATATCTGGCCGAATGGCGCGAACACCGGGCGCAGAAATTCAACACACCGCGTGTCAGCATTTTGAAAGACGAAACTTTACTCAACATTGCCAGCACATTTCCAAAGTCCGTTGATGAGTTGAAACAGGTACGCAACTTAAAATCAGACATTATCAACGGAAGGCTCGGCGGTGAAATAATAGAAGTTTTGCAAGAGGCGGCCAAAAATCCGATGCCGGCCGATATGTGCCGACTTGACCGCAAACAAGAAAAACAAATCGGAGCAAATGAACACAGCTTGCTTGAAATATTAAAGCTTCTCTTAAAAATCAAAAGTCAGGAAGCAGGTGTAATTGCCCACATTATAGCCTCGGATGAAGATTTGAAATACATTATTTTCAT
>JAKSUO010000114.1 GCA_024408895.1 Alphaproteobacteria bacterium
TAAAGGCTTATAGCCGCATATGAAGAACCCCGCGTTTTACGCGGGGGTCTCTTTTTTAATAAGAAAAAAACTCTTTTGTGAGGCGGAATCTTTTTATGTGTATTGGAGAAAGAGTCTATAAGAACAAAATTTATGTTGTAATCTGCAATAAATAACGTATAATCCCCACAGTTTTAATTTATTTTTTAGGCACGAACAATGTTGGATATAAAATTTATTACTGATAATACACAGTGGGTTAAAGATAGTTTGGCAAGAAAAGGTTTTCCGGCGGAAAAAGTTGATGAGTTGATTCAAACTTTTTATGCTATGAATAAACTAAAAACCTCTTCTCAGGCCTTGGCGGAAGAAAAAAACAAGTTGAGTAGCTCAATAAAAAGTGCCTCACCGGAAGAAAAACCGGCAATTATTGCAAAAAGTAAAGAAATCGGCGAACAATTTAAGATAGAGCAAGAAAAACTTCTTGAATTGGAAGCGCAATTTAACGATATGATGCTCAGAATGCCGAATTATCCAAGCGCAGAAAGTCCGGACGGACCTGACGATACGGCAAATGTGGTGCGTCGCAAAGTCGGCGAATTGCCTAAGTTTGATTTTGAGCCGAAAGACCATATTGAGTTAATGGAAATTAATGATTGGGGCGAAATGGAACGTATCGCTAAAGTTTCCGGTTCGCGTACATACGCCATTAAAAATGATTTAGCACAGTTGGAAATAGCTATTCATATGATGGTAATGGATAAATTACGTCAAAACGGATTTACGTTAATTACGGTTCCGGCTATTTCTAAAGAAAAACCTTTATTTAATCAGGGTTATTTACCTTTTGCTCGCGATGAAATTTATTATATGCCGGCTGATGATATTTATTTATCCGGTACAGCTGAGTTAATTCTGAATTCCCTCAGAGCTGATGAAATGTTGACGGAGAATGAATTACCTGTTTTGTATGCCGGTTTTTCACCTTGTTTTCGTCGTGAGGCCGGTGCTGCCGGCAAAGATACGCGCGGTTTGGTTCGTGTACATCAATTTTTTAAAACGGAGCAATTTGTTATTTGCAAAAATGATTTGGCGGAAAGTGAAAAATGGCACCAAAATTTATTGCGAATTTCTGAAGAAATTTTACATGATTTGGAATTACCTTATCAAGTTTTGGAGGTTTGCACAGGTGATATGGGTGCGCCGAAATATCGTCAGTATGATTTGGAAGCATGGGTGCCGTCGCAGAATTGCTATCGCGAAACTCATTCTTGCTCCAATATTACCGAATGGCAAGCACGAAGAACAAATTTAAGGTATCGCGGTAATGATGGTAAAGTTAGATTTTGCCACACATTAAATAATACCGGAATTGCAACACCTCGGGCATTGGTTCCGTTTATTGAAAATCATCAACAAGCTGACGGAACGGTTCGTATTCCGGCTAAATTACAACCATATATGGGCGGCAAAAAATTTATAGGCAAAAATGCAAAATAAAATTCAAAAAAATAGCTGTCTTAGTTGGAAAAGATGATTGCCCAAGGCAGTGTGGTATGAAAATTTTGAAAAGAAAAAGCAGTTTGTTGCAAATTTAGATAAGTTCCCCGTCTTTTTATGAAAAATTGCAAGGATAGCGGTGTATGCAGCAAAAAACAAAAATATTCTTTAAAAGAATCTTCAAATATTTTTTGATGATATTGCTTTTTGCTATAATTGTTCAGGCGAATGTTGTTCGCCTTAAAAACAACCTATACGCCAACTATGAAAGAATTGTGGATTATGGACGTGTGCGTGAGCAAAAAGAAAAAGTTAATCCTGTTATGGCGGCTATTTTTTATGACGATAAAGTATCGGTTGAAAAAAATATTTCAACGTATTTTGATCATTATGATAATTACAAAAAGAAAAATGTTAAAATTGTACTTATCCCGAAAGATGTTAAAGAGGAAAGTACTTTGATTGTTAAAAAATTATTTGCCGAAATTCATAAAAACAACAATGTAAAAAGCATTATTTTGGTTAATGATAATCCGAATGACAATCTGCAACAACCAAAGCAAATATTTAAAAAAGTGATGCAAACGGATAATGTTGAACAATTAATTTTGACAGAGGAAGATTTATCGGCGGAAAAACTTATAGAAAGCCATTTGCAACAACCGGATGAAATGATTGTTTTTTTGACGGATATAACTTCCATGAGACATAAAAATAAAAAGAATTTCTTGTTGGAAGAGGCATTGTATTTTGCGCAGAAAAACTTTTATCATATGGAAGTTTTTGATATTGTGGATACGCAAATTGCTCGTGCCATGGAAAAAGATTACTCATCATTGCTTTTTTTAACGGATCGCCCCGATTTGTTACAAGCAGAGATACAAAGAAATAATTTAGAGCTGTATGCTCGACATTATAAAGATAAGTTGGTTGATTATTTTAAAAATAATTTAAATCAAGATAAAAATTACATTTGGCCGAAAAAATCATCGGAAAATTATCGTTTGTTTGATCGTGGTCGGTTATATGTTCGTGTTTTTGATGACAAACGGAAAGAACTTTTTGCCCGCAAAAATCTTAAGCAAGACAGTGTCATTGTATCTTTGATTGAAATTGCAAAAAAAACGGCTTTCAAGGTAAAGGCGAAGAAAATAAGAAACATTAAAATATATTTGCTGACCGATATGGAAGAAATACATAAAGATAAAGACACACTTTTAATCAGTTATTTGGATCAAGACGACGGTGTTATGATTGAATATAAAAATAATCAGGCATTACTTTGTGCCGATGAACGTCCGGATGATCCGGCGGAAATTATACCAATTCTGCGACAACGCGGTGAAATACCTGCGAATATTTCAGAACAAAAATTGCGATTTTATAAATTTAAAACAGTGGAGATAAATGATGAAAATTAACGGCTTCAAAATTAAGTATTCAGCACCGGAAATCAGAAAAAAAATTACAAAAGAAATGCGACAAATTGTGTTGATTGATAAAGAACATGAAGCATACAAAAGTCTTTCTGACGGCGATAAAAAAGCTCTGCAATATCTGGTTAATGCGGCAAACATTATAAATGATGTTGCTTTGGAAATGGATCATCCAATGAATTTGGTGCAAAAGCAAGCACTGGAAGTTGCAGCACAAAATAGTCCTTATGCGGCCAATACGCTGAAGTTGTTTAATTCTCTTAACGGCGTTGCCGGTTCAAACGGGATAGATAAAGAACCAATAGAAATATTTGAGGGAATTCATCAATATATCGGACGTAATTTTTATCCGGCGGATATGGATACGGCTGAGTTATCTAAAATTTTAAATGCAATGCTGGATGTTGGAAAAGTTGAAGAAGTGCGTAAAATTTTAAGCGCGCGCACTATGGTTCGGCGTGATGGAAAATACCTGAAAGCAATTGATTATACGGAATATTTTGCTGATGAATTTTCTGAAATTGCCAATGAGTTGGAATGTGCGGCGCACTTTACGACTGATGAATTATTTAAAGATTATCTCGGTTGGCAGGCTCAGGCATTGTTGCAAAATAATGAAGAAATGGATATTTTGGCGGATAAGCATTGGGCAGAAATGCAAAATACGCCGCTGGAGTTTACATTGAGCCGCGAAAATTATGATGATAAACTGACATCAACATTGTTTTCCGATAAAGCATTATGTGCGCGCTTAGATGATTTAAAAATCAATCCGGTGCCGAAAGATACGCTTGGTATTCGGGTTGGTATTGTTAATCGCAAAGGCAAGGATTTATTGCTAAAATTTAAGGAAAAAATGTTTGAATTGGCCTCATTAATGCCTTTGTGTAATCAATATGAGCAAAATATCGGCGGCAAAAAAGGTTTGAAGCAAACAATGGTTGATGCGGATATTGTTGCATTAACCGGAGATTATGCGCTTTGCCGAGGGGGTATTACTTTAGCGCAGAATTTGCCTAATAACGATAAACCAAGTTTAACGCACGGCGGTGGTCGGCGCAATGTATATCATCGTCAGGTGCGTTATGGTGGAGAATCGGAAAAAATTGAGAAAATACTGGAAAAAGCGCCTGATACCAGGAAAGATTTTCG
>JAKSUO010000115.1 GCA_024408895.1 Alphaproteobacteria bacterium
GTGAATTTGTTGCAGCCGGTAAGAGTTTTGATAAAAAAGCCAGCGAAGAGTGGCAACAGTATCAGCAGATGAATGGTATAGGAGAATATGTTACGCATAATTTAACATCTGTGCTGTCAATGATAGCTCGTACTGTAGGGGCAGATGAAGTTGCGCAAAAAATAGAAGATAAACGCGGTGAATTTGTTGCAGCCGGTAAGAGTTTTGATAAAAAAGCCAGCGAAGAGTGGCAGCAGTATCAGCAGATGAACAGTCCGTTTCAATATTTCTCGAAGAATATGCTTTCTGTTGTGGAAAAAACGGCAGATGTGGCACATTTAAACGATGTTTCGCAGTTGGTCAAAGATAATCGTGTGGCAATTGAAGAGGCTAGCAAAAAGCTGGATGAAAGATTGAAGGCTGAATATAGAAACTTCAAACAAAGTGAAGGTTTGGGGCAATATCTTTCTCAAAGAGTTGTTGATGCCGGAAAAGCCATGAGTGATGAACAACATCATAGCACAGTTAAGGCAACTGTTCCATCTATTCGTCAGACTGATGCGGTGGTCATACCGGATAGAACAGTACAGTTCTTGCATCAGCCGTATAACAATGCGGAAATTAAGACATCTGAAAGTAAAAATGGTTTAATAACAGAAGTTACTTTGTTAGATGGAAAAAAACATGGGTTGGAGATATCGTGGGATAAAGACGGAAAGATTTGTCAAATAAATGCTTATGAACACGGAAAAGTCGTTAGTGTTGAAGGAAACCAAATAGAAATTTTTGATGAGGAAGTGAATGGACAGAAACATACATACGCAATTCTTAACGGTAAAATGTTCGGAACAGAGAAATTTTCGGATAAAGATGGTAATTTAATGTTAGCGTTTCATGAAAGTGATGGTTTAACTATACCCAGAACGCTTACGGCGAAAGTCTCTCTTACAAATGTGAAGGATGAGGATTTGAAACAAAAACTGAAAGAAGATTGGCTGTGTAGTCAGAAAATTATGCATGCTCATTCTAATATAAAAACGGTTAATAATTATATTGGAATGGCAACAAAACAACCCACAAATAAAGGTGTGGCTGTTGCTAATCTCAACAAATTAAAACATGTTACCAGATAGCAGTATTTTCAGAATTTGTTTGTTCCGCTTTTTGTAAATATTATAGTAAAATTATGATTTTCCATTTTACTTTCGGTGTTATTTTTGATTTGTTTCTCATAATTTAAAAGTTAAAATTTATTTATAAACACGTTATGCTGGGAATAAAAACAAATGTAAAACCGTAGTTTCAATATTTTTTTCATTAAATGACATCAATGTCATATAATCGGATTTTTAATGATTAAGCCGAAAGAAGTTACATATTATCAGCATTTGTATCTTCAATTTGGTCTAAAAGTAACTCCAACTTATATCCCAACTGCTTATAATCATCACAAAAATTAGTCCGATATTCGCAAAATATCACGCACCATTAAAAAATAAAGGACATCTGGAATGGTGTCCTTTATTTTTTAATAGGTATCGGTAAAAGCGAGGACTTTCGATTGATTGCGTAGCAATCCGAAAGTGCGAAATCGACATCGCCGAGCGAATTATGCGAGGCGGAGGAGATGAAAAGAGCGCAAGCGAAGAACATTCTTTTCAGCGGCACCATTTTTGAAAACCGTTCCGAGAGGAGCGGTTTTTGCTTTATCAGGGCTGAATCCCCAAAAGTCCGATTGTTTTGTTCCCAAAAGCGTCGATTTTTCATTTATTATCGGACTTTTGATACAGCAATATTGACTATTATTTTATGCCGTGTTATAGATTTGGTAGTTTTTAATGAGGAATTAAATATGAATAAGTTAATCGTTTGGGATTTTGACGGTGTTATTGCTGATAGTGAAAAACTGTGGGTTTCCGTTTGGCTCGAAACGCTGAAAAAAGAAAAAAATATCATTCTTTCCGAAGATGAAAAACTTAATCTGTTGGTTGGCATTGCGGGCTAAAATAAAAAAGCAAATTTTGAACGATATTTTCAAGATTTAGTTTTGGGTGATGAATTTATGCAAAAAATTGATGCCGGAGAAAAATATAAAGGCATGCACTTTATGCAACCTATTGCCGGTGTTGAGGATATTATGAGCGATACTCGTTTTGCACATTGTATTGCAACCGGAGCCACCAAGGAACAACAGGCTTGGAAAATGACGCAATTTAAATGGATTGAAAAATATATGTCACCGAATGACTATTTTACCGTGGATATGGTAAAGCAAGGAAAGCCTGCGCCAGATATATTTTTGTTGGCAGCAACAACAAAAGGTTTTAAACCACAAGATTGTATCGTAATTGGCGATAGTTTGAACGATTTTAAGGCGGCGAATGCTGCCGGAATGAAAAGTATCGCTTTTGTCGGTGCAGAAGGAAATGATACACCTGAATATCGGCAAAAATGTATTGATACAGGTGTTATTGCCGTCTGTTCAACAATGAAAGAAGTTAAACAAGTAATAAACAATTTTGCCAATGAAATTAATTTATTTAACACAAAAGATTTTTATTTCAGATAATCAGGAAGCAAACAATGATTACACAAAGCAGATGGCAACATATTTTAGGCGTAGCGCGAAAAGCCAAGATTTTAGCAGACAAATTAAAACCAAATCATATTGTTTTTCTACTCGGAAAATAATTTATGGATATCATATTCATCATAGCCTTCGTAATAATAGCTGACATCAACACCTTTCATAAAAACCTCCCGATCATTTATTTTATCGGTTAGAGCATTTTTCAAAAGATGTTTTATTTCAATATCTTTAATCGGGCTACGTATCATTGCGGATAAATAATCTTCTTTATCGATTTTATTCCAATCCACAACCATTTTTAATTCTTTTTTGAAAATTAAATCAAGCCAAATTCTCGTTGCACGGCCATTCCCTTCTCTAAAAGGATGCGCAATATTCATTTCAACATATTTTTCAACAATTTCATCAAAAGTAGATTGCGGCATTTTTTCAATATGCTGCAAGGATTGCTCTAAATACATAACCGGCGCAAAACGAAAATTATCTTTAGAAATATTTACATCACGTATTTGACCTGCAAAGTCATAAATATCTTCAAACAAAAATTTGTGAATTTGCTTTAATCCTTCAACAGTTCCTGCTTTTATAGTGTCTGTTTTTCCGCTGTCAAAGAGCTTAATTGCTTTTACTTTACTTATTTTTTCTTCCTTTTTGTTAAGTTCTATCTGGTTTGTAATGTTTAACTTATTTTTTAATACCATTATTATACCTCTAAATTTTAATACTGTTAAGCTAATATACTGTATAATTGCTAAAATTTATATAATATAATTAATTTGCTAACAAATTATAAAACATATTATCAGCATTTGTATCTTCAATTTGGTCTAAAAGTAACTCCAACTTATATCCCAACTGCTTATAATCATCACAAAAATTAGTCCGATATTCGCAAAATATCACGCACCATTAAAAAATAAAGGACATCTGGAATGGTGTCCTTTATTTTTTAATAGGTATCGGTAAAAGCGAGGACTTTCGATTGATTGCGTAGCAATCCGAAAGTGCGAAATCGACATCGCCGAGCGAATTATGCGAGGCGGAGGAGATGAAAAGAGCGCAAGCGAAGAACATTCTTTTCAGCGGCACCATTTTTGAAAACCGTTCCGAGAGGAGCGGTTTTTGCTTTATCAGGGCTGAATCCCCAAAAGTCCGATTGTTTTGTTCCCAAAAGCGTCGATTTTTCATTTATTATCGGACTTTTGATACAGCAATATTGACTATTATTTTATGCCGTGTTATAGATTTGGTAGTTTTTAATGAGGAATTAAATATGAATAAGTTAATCGTTTGGGATTTTGACGGTGTTATTGCTGATAGTGAAAAACTGTGGGTTTCCGTTTGGCTCGAAACGCTGAAAAAAGAAAAAAATATCATTCTTTCCGAAGATGAAAAACTTAATCTGTTGGTTGGCATTGCGGGCTAAAATAAAAAAGCAAATTTTGAACGATATTTTCAAGATTTAGTTTTGGGTGATGAATTTATGCAT
>JAKSUO010000116.1 GCA_024408895.1 Alphaproteobacteria bacterium
CAAAATCTCCGGCATAAAAAATGCGTTCATCTTCGGGTATTTCGCTGTCGCGCGTTGAGCCCAGCGCCAAAATAACGTGTGAAAATCCCTTGTGTATGATTTCCGATTGCGGCACTTCAATTAGATGACCTTCCTCATTAAATTTGTTTTTGCAAGTATAAAGATCAAGCTTATCCGATACTTTCTCAATTTTGGTAACACGCGTTAATGCAGTGATAATCACGCGGTTATTTAGCAGATTTTCACGTCTTCGCTCGGTTATGCGCATATCGCTTAAACGCCGCCGAACAAACATTTCAACCCGTTCAGCCCCCATTTGAATTGCCGATAAGGCGCAGTCAGCTGCCACTTCACCGCCGCCGATAACGGCAACACTGCCGGCGGTGGCAAAATCGTGGGGATTTTTCAAATATTTTGTGTAATCAAGCGCCAAATTTTCTCCTGCAATACCGAGAATACGGCTTTTTTGCTCTCCGCTTGCTACAACAACTGCGTCAAAACCCTGTTTCAGCAAAGTGTTCCAATCGGTGATTTTTGTTTCAGTTTGCAAAGATATTGCCGGATGGTTAAGGAATTTTTGCCATTCATAGGCGAGAATTTCCCGGGGCAGACGTGTTTCTGAAATTAAATTCAAAGCCCCGCCGACTGAGGCTTCTTTTTCAAATATGGTAACGGCAACCCCCTGTATGATAAAACCAGAAATAGCTCGAAGCGCTGCCGGTCCCGCACCGCCAATTGCAATTTTTTTACCGCTGAGAGGAACAACCGGCAACGGATAAAAAAGATTTTGCAATCGGGCGCGACGCATAATCTCAGCTTGTATTTTAGGAATTTGTATCGGGGTATCTATATTTTTTCGCAAACAGGCGCGCATACAAAATTTATCCGGACAAATTAAACCGCATGTTTCGCCTAACGGATTTTGTGCGGCAATTAAATCAGCCGCTTTTTGTATATTTTTTTGTTTGGCGGCTGCAATAAAATCGTATGGCGAACAGGAAACAGGACAAGCCTTTAAGCATGGCTTTGTCGGACAATGCAGACATCTTTCCAATTCTGTGTCAAATTGCGATGCGGTCAAATAAATATCGTTTTCCATAAAATTCTCCTCAGGCAGCATGATTTAGTCACAGAAGCGCCATAAACGCACATAGTATTTATAGTTTTCAGATTTTATTTCATAAAAGACGCGGTATGATTAACGAAAATTTGATTTAAAATTTAAGGCAAAATGAAAATTAGTTGGCTGAAAAACATAATAAATACAAAAACTTTTAACAGAATAGTCGGCAATTTGGCCTACTGTTATCTCAAGTTTGTCGGGATGACCACACGCTGGAAATCAGTTTCCGGCGTGAAAGAAATGTATGAAATGTTGGAAAAACACGGCAGTATGATTGTTATCGGGTGGCACGGACGTGTGTTGGAAATGCCGTACTTTTGGAATAAAAGCAAAACGCTGAATGCGCTTGTTTCGCCGCATCGTGACGGGCAATATATTGTTAAAATATTGGAAAAATTCGGCATTGGGCATGTCAGCGGTTCTTCAAATAAAAATCCGACTATTGCCGCATTGGAGTTAATGTCAAATTTGCAACAAGGTAACAGTATTGCCATTATTCCGGACGGACCGCGCGGGCCAAGTATGAAAATGTCCATGAGCCCGATATTTTATGCTCAGAAATCCGGTAAGCCGATAGTGGGGATAACATATAGTGTTGCCCATTCGTTTATTGTGAAAAAAAGTTGGGATAATATGATGATACCGTTTCCGTTTTGTAAAGGTATGTATGCAATTACGGAACCTCTTTTTGTGCCGGCAAATGCTTCACCCGAAGAAATGAGCCAATATTGCCTGCAAATGGAAAAACAACTTAATGATTTAACATGGAAAATGGATAAAGAAATGGGAATACCTTTTATAGCACAAGGGACGGAAGTTAAGCTCAGTCGGCGAGAAAAGAAGGCAGGTGCATAATGTTTATAGGTGTTTACAATGCTTTGGTTTGTATCTTATATCCGGTTGCTATCAAACGATATATAGAAAAGCGCAAAAAACTCGGCAAAGAGGATATTAAACGATTTGACGAACGTATCGGTTATCCTGGTAGAGAGCGTCCGGAAGGCCGATTAATATGGCTGCACGGTGCATCGGTCGGTGAATCTATTTCTATGTTGCCGCTGATAAACAGATTGTTGGAAATTTATCCGGACGTGCATATTATGGTCACCACCGGTACGACCACTTCCGCTGAAGTTATGGCAAAACGTTTGCCAGAAAGAGCTTTTCACCAATATTTACCAATTGATAATCCGCTATTTACGTCGCGGTTTGTGCGCTATTGGCATCCGACAATTGCTTTGTGGTTTGAATCGGAATTTTGGCCGGCAATGTTGTCAACTATCAAACGTCGTAATATTCCGTTGATTTTGATAAATGGTCGTATTTCCAATAAATCTTTCAGGCGCTGGCAACAATTTGATTATATTTTTAGAGAATTGCTCGGCTGTTTTACAACCTGTTTGGGACAATCAGAAGAAGATGCCTATCGTTTGCGCTTTTTAGGGTGCAAAGATGCCATGTGTTTGGGAAATTTGAAATATGCCGGTATGCCGATACCTGTTGATGAAGACAAGAAAAAAGAGATTTTGCAACAAATTAAGAAACGTCCTGTGTGGTTGGCAAGTTCTACCCATAATGACGAAGAATTCAAAATCGGACGTTTTTTGCCTGATTTGCAGGAAAAACATGAAGGCTTACTAACAATTATTGCCCCACGTCATCCGAACCGCGGTTTGGAAATTGCCCAAAAATTGCGTGAAGAATATCATTTAACGGTTGCTTTGCGTTCCGCCGGTGAAAAAATTACCTCGCAGACCAATGTATATGTTGCGGATACTATCGGTGAAATGGGAATATGGTTGGAACGTTGTCCGATTGTGTTTGTCGGCGGCGCACTCACTCCGCACGGCGGACAGAATTTTATGGAACCGTCACGTTGCCGTGACGCAGTTATTGTTGGACCGCACATGCATAACTTTACCGATGCCGTTAATCGCGCCAAACATGCTGACGGGCTTATACAGGTAAATGATGTTTTGGAATTGACGGAGATGGTAGATCAACTGCTTTGTAATAAAGAGTTATTGGAAGCTAAACGCAGTCTGGCCTACAATTGGGCAACCAGTGAAGCCAAGGTTTTAGATGGAATCGTGGAAAAAATACAAGGATATATGGTCAATGAAGACTCCTAAATATTGGCAATCTAATTCTTTTGTTTCCAAAATTTTAACCCCGTTTGGTTGGATATACGGTTGGATAACGCAGTTGCGCCTGCGGTTAAAAAAATCACCAAAGGCCGACATTCCGGTTATTTGTATTGGCAATATTACCGCCGGTGGCACGGGAAAAACACCGGTTTCTATTTCTGTGGCTAAACTTTTGGCAACAGATATGTATCATCCTTTTTTTGTATCGCGCGGTTATGGCGGAAAATTGCAAAATGTTGTGGTAAACAATAAAAAACATTCTGCCAAAGATGTCGGTGATGAGCCGTTGTTGCTGTCGCAACAAGCTCCTGTTGTTGTTAATGCTAATCGTTATGAAGGGGCAAAATCAGCATATCAAGAAGGTGCAGATGTGGTGATTATGGATGACGGTTTTCAAAATCCGAGTTTGCAAAAAGATTTATCATTTTTAGTTTTTGACGGCCATTACGGAATCGGTAACGGCAAAATAATTCCGTCCGGTCCTCTTCGCGAAACCTTTGAAAACGGGATTAAACGTGCCGAAGCACTGATTATTTTGGGAAAGGATAAACATAATTTAAGCGCGCGCACATCGTTACCGGTGTTTTTCGGACATACGGAAACAACACAAACAGCGGTTAGTGATAAAAACGTTTTGGCTTTTGCCGGCATCGGTCATCCGCAAAAATTTTATCATACATTGAGCCAGCAAGGATTTAATGTTGTGGAAACAATTGATTTTCCCGATCACCATTTCTATACCAAAAG
>JAKSUO010000117.1 GCA_024408895.1 Alphaproteobacteria bacterium
CCAACATAAGTTGCGATGTTAGCAGCTAATTCAGCACCACGTTTGCCGGAAACAGTATAATCAGCAGCTTCAGCACCGCTTAATTTGGTAGCAATAGCATCAGCGTTTGATTTAACTTTAGTATCTAATGCAATATCCGCATTTGTCAAGGTGGTAGCACCTGTCAGATATGATGTGGTAGAATACGCATTTTTAACTGCGTCTGCGTTAGCAGATTCAATACCTAATGTGTTATCTACCCAAGTCTGCTTTTCTGTAAAGGTTGAATCAGCAGCAGCTTTGGTGTAGAATTCTGCATTTCCTTGACCTTCAACGGTTATCACTGCCGTATTCCCACTAGTAACTAAAGTCACATCACCGGCAGCCGCATTCGCCGGTGTAGCTGCTACCGCGCCAAATGCGAACAGGCCAACGTTAATCAGCCAGCATTTCTTTAAAACACTACGATACTGCGCTGTTAAGAGCCCTATCGCAGTTTTTGAATATTTCATGAAATTTCTCCTTTATAATTAAGTATATCTAATATTTAAAGCCACTCCTTGTTTGTTTATCACGTACGCGAAAAATGCACGTGTAAAAACTGTGACTAATGGTAGAGTATCTATTTTTTTATAAATTACAACCCCTTTTTTTTGATTTATACAGGATTTTTCGCATTCTATCCGCTTAGAAAAAAAAATTACGATACAGCATTAAAAAAAACGTAAAATCACAGATAAGATTTAAAAACAAAAAAGGCCTTCTCTCGCGGCGCATAACAGAAATACGCTCAAAAGAAAGCCTTTGATTAATGGCCCATCAGGGAAGTTTTTATAAATTTGAAGAATCTACCTTAACCCCAACACCCATCGTAGAGCTTATTGAAATTTTCTTCAAATAAGTTCCTTTGAAAGCTGTCGGACGAGCCTTCATAATCGTTTCAATAAACAATTTAGCATTGTCATAAATTTGATCATCCGTGAAAGATGCCTTAGCAACACCGGCATGAACAATACCGTTCTTTTCAACACGATATTGAACTTCACCGGCTTTGGCATTTTTAACTGCCGTTGCAACATCAGCCGTAACTGTACCAAGCTTCGGGTTTGGCATTAAGCCTTTAGGACCCAAAACACGGGCAACACGACCGGCCAAGCCCATCATATCAGGCGTGGCAATACATCTGTCAAAGTCAATCTTACCGGCCAAAATAGAATCAACTAAATTTTCAGCACCGATAACATCAGCACCGGCAGCTTTAGCCTCTTCCGCCTTTTCATCACGTGCGAAAACCGCAACGCGAACTGTTTTGCCATTGCCGTGCGGCAACTGACAAACACCACGAATCATTTGGTCGGCATGCTTCGGATCAACACCCAAGTTAATTGCTAAATCAATTGTTTCATCAAATTTTGCAGTTGCATTTTCTTTGACAATTTTCACAGCTTCTTTGAGGCTGTATGCTTGATTCTTGTCAAGATTTTTGTATGCATTTACTAATCTTTTTCCGCTCATTGACTTACTCCGTAACTTTAATACCCATGGAAACTGCTTGGCCTTTAACCATATTCATCGCAGATTCAACTGTTGAACAGTTCAAATCAGGTAATTTGGTCGTAGCAATTTCTTTAACCTGAGCCATTGTGATTTTACCGGCTTCTTTTTTGCCCGGCTCTTTAGAGGCCGATTGAATACCGGCAGCCTTCTTAATCAAATAAGACACAGGAGGAAGTTTCGTAATAAATGTAAAGCTCTTATCATCATAAGCAGTGATGATAACAGGAACAGGAATACCCGGCTCCATTTTTTGCGTTTGAGCGTTAAAAGCCTTACAAAATTCCATAATATTCAAGCCTTTTTGGCCCAAAGCAGGACCAACCGGCGGAGAAGGGTTAGCTTTTCCGGCAGGTATTTGAAGCTTGATAAGACCTAAAATTTTCTTTTTAGATTTAGCCATTTTATACCTCATTTACTAGGTTTGTGGTGAGACCATGGCTGGCCCTCCACAAATTATCATTAACACAATTCGCACCGAACTTCAAACGAATCTGTCAGTTCAGCGCTTGTTCTGTATATCATATAAAATATTTTTTGCTTGCTCTTTTTTTAGTATTTTTCGCTTATCTATGCGCCGCGTTATTTAATAGATTTTGCAAATCATCCGGAGCCAAAATTTCCGGCAGAACCATCCCCTCACGCATATAAGGCGTGTATAGAACATAAAAAGGAATACCCTTGCGGCCGAATTTTTCCATATAATTCAAAACAATTTGACTATAATTGGTCCAATCAATGCGGATAACATCTAAATTATAAATATTTTGCCAATTTTTCAAATTGCTCTCGGTTAAAACCAAAGCATCGTTCACATGACAAGTTAAGCACCAATCCGCGCCAACTTCAAGAAGTACGGAACGACCATTAGCCACTTTTTGATGAATAATATCCTGATTAAGCTCAGTATGACGATTAACCATATTGCGGGCATAATTAAAAGTGCGGCTTTTTTGCGCGGCCGAACAACACCAAAACAACATCAGACCAAAGATAACCAACATAAAAATATGACTCACCGCTTTTATTTTCAGCAACATTTTTGCGGTAATTCTTTCATCCAAAACACCTTGCAGATAAAGACCGAACTTGTGATATATATTAAACATCCATGTAAAAATTAAAATACAACAACTCATTTTGAGAACAAATTTCGCATCAGTTTGCAGCCAAATTAAATTCAACAACCACATAATCGTCAGCAAAAGCATAATTTGTGCAACAATATGAAGTTTTTGCATCCATTTGCCGGGTTTAGGGAAAATCTTGTCCGGCTCATTGGAAAACAGTG
The DNA here is from genome assembly GCA_024408895.1 of Alphaproteobacteria bacterium. Lineage (GTDB taxonomy): Bacteria > Pseudomonadota > Alphaproteobacteria > RF32 > CAG-239 > RUG410. Next base: position 2,825 of record JAKSUO010000117.1, read on the forward strand.
TAATCAAATATGGCAAGGAAAGCCCGAAAGCTACCGCCGACATAATGGTAATCAATTCAAAATATGTTCCGCTTAAAGCAAAACCGACAGCCGTTGCCAAATATGGAGCAGTGCAAGGCGTTGATAACAAAACAATCAATGCCCCAACAGAAAACGATGTCGCTTTGCCGATACGGTTGTCGGAAAAACGAGAAACAACATCAAAACTAACCGAGCGGATAATGATAATAAATCCGGACAACACAAATGTCATCGCCACTAAAAAGTTTATGTTTTGAAACTGCATTCCCCAACCAAGCGAATACCCTAGATATTTAGCCAAGCATAACGCACCAATCAAAATAGCAAAACTGCAATAAATACCGCCACAGGTGCAAGCCAATGACTGTTTCATCAGACGACGATTTTTTTCTTCCGCACGACTGATGGAAACAATTTTTAAAGACAGCACCGGAAAAACACACGGCATAAAGTTCAAAATCAACCCACCGAATATTGCCAACAATATAAGCGCAACATTGAGTGTGTTTTTATCCGGCTCCAACACCGAAGCGGTATCGGCTTTTTTGGTTAAGCGCAAATTATATAAATCATTTAAGCCGGCAGTAATGATGAATTCGGAATTTTGTAAATCGGCATCCTTGTTTAAAGGCATAAAAATCGCATCAATCCGATTGTCATACAAGCGAAGAATCGGCGTTGAGAACAGGGTAAATCCGTCAACTTCCTCAAGAAAAACCTTGAAATTTTTAACGGTTTTGTCCGTGGTAAACTGCAAAAAAACCGCCTGCCCGCCTTCGTATTCATCTATAAAAATTTTTTTGAAACGCAAATACTTTTGCTGCGATTTCGGTAAAGCCGAGATATTCCTGTTAAAATAATTTCCGTATCCGTTCGGTTCAATTACATCACCGTGCGGCATAAGTGTTTGCTCCAGTTTAAGCGCATAATTATCGCAAGCCAGTTGATTATCACAGGCAGATAGTCTGATGTCTCCTTTTAATGTAACCGGATTATTAACATTATCCACTTCAACTTTCAGAGGAATGATAAAGTCGCCAAAATATTTGTGAGCCTCAGGATACTTGATGGAATTAAGCGGAATCGGCAGTGTAACTTCAATATTTTTAACATTTTCGGATTGCGATAAATCTATCTGCGGTTT
>JAKSUO010000118.1 GCA_024408895.1 Alphaproteobacteria bacterium
AAATTTCTCATCAACAACAATACCATCATCAAGTATAGTAACATTTGCATCTATCCATTTACCATTTATATCAAGTTTCATAAACTCTGTATTGTTTAATAATTCTTTCGGTAAATGTATCTGCAAACTTTCAAGATTATCGGATGAAAGATTAGTCAGTGTAAGCATTCCTTTTAAGTCGGATACGCCTGCTTTTGCCTTGTTTGCAATAATGAAAATCCTCGGTTCGTCTTTTACAAATATTGAATCTTTGTCGCACCAAACAAGCAAATCTTCAAATATTCGTTTTCTTCTGTAGTTTAATAAAGACTGTGAAAAATTACCGCGAAGTGTCATTCCCATTACAATAATTTTCCCGCCAAGTTCGTTTTCAAACCTTGTCATAGAATCACAAATATATTTTCCTTCAAAAGTATAATCCTTCGTCAGCACTTCACATTGTGAATCAATAACTTTAACTTCAAATAATTTTCCGTTTCCCTCAGGTGAAAGCATATGTGCTGACGGCATATTTCTTCCTTTCATTTCTGCTAAATAGCCATCACAAATTATTTCTCTTTCGCCAAGGTCATAACTTTGTTTGCCGATTCCCTTTTCGTCGCCTATCTCAACACCTAAATATTTTCCGTATCCCCTTTCGCAAAGGATTTTAGCTGCTTCGCCGTCAAGAAACAAATTTTTTGAAAGGGTTTTCAGTATTGTTTGGTCGTCATAATACCGAGCCTGCCTGCAATCCCAAAAGACAACATTAGATTCCTTGGTAGTATATGGCACACCGAACCTTGGCAAACAATTTAGCCAAAACGGATTAATTTCATCATTGTCATCATCAACAGTATTATAAAAGGGGTCAAAACATAGTTGAACGCCTTGAATTTCACACTGCTTTGCAATGTTTCTTACCTCGTTAAACCGTTTTCTTTCTTTTGCAAACATATCGCCAAATGCATGTTCTTCAATCGGATGGTCGAGTATTTGTGCTGTTTGGAAAGTTGAACCGTCAAACCCATAAGAATATGCACCGGACATAATAACTTTCATTTCGTTACCCGATTTGAAAAATCGGGTATGCGGAAATGTATCCGACTCATGAATAAAGATAAAGTCATTTGAAATTGATTGCTTTGTATATAACGGATTAAACAATCTCGCAGGAATTCCGGGAACATCCACCTTTCCGTAAAAAGTTCCGTGAACTCGTGAAAAAGGTATATGTTTATCACCTGCAAAAGCTTTAGCAAGTTCATATGTCGTATCTCCGTCTTTATCGGCATACCCCGATTGCATTGTGCCCATTGGTATTTCCGGAGACTCTTTATCTAATTCTCTTCTGATAGCCTTCGCCAAGGAAACCAAAGAATATTTGGAAACATCACGAAATATCTTTAATAATCTTAAGCTTTCTTCATCTCTATTTTCAAATATAGCGTTTAATTGTTCCCTTGAATAATATTTTCCTGCTCTTTTTGCAAATTCTTTTAAGTGATATTCGCAAAAACATCCTTCGCTCCAAGTTGATGCATGGATGGAATAATCATCTTCTGTAATAATAAACGCCGGTTTTGCTATTTTTGCAAATAACGCAACTCTTTTTGCAAAGCCTTCTTGAAAATTAGGGTCAAGCGGACAATTTGAAAACGGTGTTGTTGTTCCGTCCGACTTTACCATAGGCGAAAACTCATCGCTAAGTCCGCCTTTAATCGTTGCTGTTATCCACCAACCGCATTCAATTCCCAATGGTGATAAATCATCAATTACTCTTTTTGACATCCTTGCTAACTTTTCATAATGTTCAAGCGGAGGATATCCTTTACTGCGAAATCCACCTGAAGGACCGGATAAAGCAAAACGGGTAAATCCATATTCTTTATTTTGAAACAATATGGTTTCCATTATTTCATTGTAATCCGGAGAATCAATATCAATGCTTATCGGAATAATAATATCTAATTCTTTTTTTCTCTGAGAACTCATCTTTTTCTCCTACTCAATAGCCGCACCGTATTCTTTTAGTTTTCTTCTTACAGATTGAATATCAACTGTATGGACATTGGTATTTGTATTGTAAGCTTCACCTATGGCTGTGCCTGCTGCTTCACCCATACAACAACAAATAGGCATTATCCTGACAGCTGAGTGGGCTTCATGCGTTGCCGATAAATTTCTTCCCGCAACGAGCATATTATCAAGTTCTTTTGGAACTAAGCAACGGTATGGAATTTGATAATACTCACCTTCCTTAAGATGATGCATAACCGTTCCCGTTCCCTCAGGATTATGAATATCAATCGGATACATACCCAGTGCAATCGCATCCGGAAATTCAACACAATTTATTAAATCCTCAGATTTTAATACATACTCACCGATAAGTTTTCTGCTTTCTCTGATTCCGATATGACTTGCAGAATTAACCAAGGTGCTATGCTTAAATGCCTTTGAATTCGCTTTTAAGAATTCATACATTTCACAAACTTGTTTTCTCGCAATCATCTCCGCCTTGCTGAGTTCAAAAGGATCAACCGGATTATGCTTAACAACTCTCGTTGTATTAAAATGCAAAATATTTTCTCCGAGTCCTTCAAAAGTTAATATGTTTTCTCTTGGATTAATTATTTTGCCCTCTTTTTGCCGTTTTGTATACAATTCCTGCAACATAGGTTTATCTTTATGGAATTGTTCAAGATCAACGCCGCAAACATCAAAACAAGTAGTCATCGGCTGACAAAGATTATCACTTTCTCTGCCCAAAAGATATGAACATCCTGAAAACGCCATTAAATTGCCGTCGCCTGATGCATCAACAAAAAAATCGCCTCGAATTTGAATACTGCCTTTCGTTGTTGCGACGCTTACGGATTTAATATTTCTATTTTCTGTTTGAGCATCATAAACAAAAGAATGAAACAACACATCTACTTTTGCCTCTTCAAGCATTTCATCTAAAATTATTTTTATATATTCTTTTTTGAATTCTTTTACAAATTCTAAACTTTTACCTTCATATTTTTCTTGGGATAAACAAATTTTTCTAAACAGTCCATCGCTCAAATATTTAATTTCACCGGTTTCGGGATTGTTGACATGGAACGGCATAAAAGGAAAAACAAGCTGTTCGGAAAGTGCTCCTCCCAAATTTCCGGATGCCTCAACAAGAAGGACTTCCAGCCCTTCTCTTGCTGCAGATACAGCAGCGGCAACACCGCTGAGTCCGCCGCCAACAACAACGAGATTATATTTTTTCATTAGTATTCCTCCAAAAAAGTTTTTAATTGTCTTTATTTTTCAAAAAATGTCAAATCAATCCATTTTTTCAGTTGATTTATCCAATCAGAAATCAAATCTTCTTTTTCGGAAATTTCGGCAATAGTTTCTCTGTCAGCCGTTATCATACCGTGATTACCAAATGGATATATCATTAAATAGGTTGAAATATTATGTTTCATTAAAGCTTCTGCATATTTAATACTGTTTAACGGTGATACCATCGTATCACCTGCTGTATGCCAAATAAAAGTCGGCGGTGTATTTGCGTTTACAAGTTTTTCTGCCGAAATACAATTTATTTCTTCTTGACTCGGTGTATGACCTAAAAAATTAATAATTGATTTTTCATGCCATACATCTTTTTCGGCAGAAATAACCGGATATGCAAGTATAGTCGCATACGGTTTATAAAGTTTTTCAAAATGCTTTTTAATTTCTTTGCATTGATATAAATTTGAATACAATGCACATATATGACCGCCCGCAGAAAAACCCATAACCCCGATTCTATTCACATCAATGTTAAATTTCTCTTGATTATTATTTAATAAATTGAATAGTGAAGCCATTTCCAATAAATGAACAGGATGTTTAGCCGGCGCAACTGAGTATTGCAAAACAAATACATTAAATCCCATTTCCATTAGTTTTATGGCAACG
>JAKSUO010000119.1 GCA_024408895.1 Alphaproteobacteria bacterium
TTTAATGCTGTTGGAAACGCTGAAAGAATTTGATTGGCTTAACGAGCCGCAACGTGTGCGTTTTGATGAAGACGGTATGTATGTAACGTCTAAATACCGCACAGATTTTTGGTGTTGCGCGCGTCATGACTTTCGCAAAGATGACGGACATTTCTTTTTCAGCTATGTTTTAGGCGAATTTTGTTGCGATTTGGATTGGGCGTTTGAGGAGGCAAAATCTTTTGATCAGTGCGGAATTATGTTGCGTACGGATGCCAATAATTGGTTTAAAGCGTCTATAATGTATGAAAATGACGAATATCCGATGTTGGCAACATCTTTAACAAACGATGGCTTCTCGGATTTGGCAACTATTCCTTTGCCACGCGGAACAAAACATGTTTGGTATCGCTTGAAAAAACGTAAAGGATGTTATATTGCCAGTTATTCTTTAGACGGTTCGGAATTTATGCAGTTGCGTAAGTTTTATTTAATTCATGATGCCGATGATGTGAAAGTCGGTGCTTATATTTGTTCGCCGCAACGTGACGATTTTGAGGCAGTACTGAAAAATTTACAGCTTAGCTGAAATTGCAGAGCAATACAAAAATAAAAGCAGCCTTAATAAAAAAGCACCCTAAAAGGGTGCAATATAATTGTCCATATAGAGCCAATCAGGATTACTATTTTCATCTACGGGTAATTTTATCACTAACTATATACTTGACATCTGCTCGTTCAAGGTTTATAGTTTATGTATATTAAAACTATGAAGTATGGGCAAAGATGCTGGAAATACGCACTAAAATTGAAGAAAATCGCAAGAAATTACAAAACCTTTTGAAGAATAATGATAATCAAAAGGCACTTGAGGCATGGCTTAAGACAGAGCTTGCATATACTTCAAACGGTATTGAGGGCAATACCCTGACCCGAAAAGAAACCGAGCTTGCCATTGATGAAAGGTTGACTTCTGGCGCCAAACCGATCAATGACTACTTAGAAGCAATCAATCATGCCAAAGCGTTTGAGTTTATACTTGAGGCAGGCAAAAATAAGCTCCAGATTGATGAAGATTTTGTGCTCAGGTTGCATAAGATTATTTTATCGGGAATTGATGATACAAATGCAGGATTTTATCGCTCGGTTCGCGTGCGTATTTCAGGTTCGCAAACGATTTTACCAAATCCGCTGAAAGTTCCGGACTTAATGCATGATTTTGGTAAATGGCTCAGCCAAAAATATGATGATATTTTGATAATGGCTTTTGAGGCACACTATAAACTGGTGACGATACATCCCTTTGTTGATGGTAACGGTAGAACGGCCAGATTGCTTTTGAATGCGATATTACTGGAAAACGGCTATGCGCCTATCATTATTCGCAAGATTGATAGAAGGCGTTATTTGAGTGCGCTGGAAACGTATCAAACAAAGGAAAATGCAGAACCTTATGTCAATTTTATGAGTTCAGCCTTAAATCGTTCATTAAAGATGATGATTGATTTACTGGATACAGAAAGACCAAATGCATGTGAAAACTTGATGACCATCGCAAAATTTGCAAAATTAGCTGGCTTACCTGTTTCAACCATTCGGTATTATATGAAAGAAGGAAAGATTAAACCGAGGGCATTCACTCAATCCGGTTACGCTTTGTTTGATAAAAATCAAGTAAAAGATATTAAAAAGTCATGACCTCCTCCTTTGCCGATAATACCGGCAAAGACATCGGTTACGAAGGCGTTCAAATCGCTACCGGACCTTCCAATAAAAAAACACCCTAAAAGGGTGCTTTTTTTATTGGCGCGCTCCGGGCGATTCGAACGCCCGACCCACAGCTTAGAAGGCTGTTGCTCTATCCTGCTGAGCTAGGAGCGCAAACACTTAACAAAAACAGTTAATTACACAAAAATTTATTCTTGTCAAGGGCTAATTTATGCTTTTGATAAATTCTTTCTTTATAAATTGACAGTGTATGCGTTTTGTTTTATAAAGGCGCGTAAGGAGATTGGAAAATGCCAGAAAGCAGTTATCATCCTTTAAAAAAAGGTCCGGCACAGTCGGAAACCTCATTTTGGATTAATCTTGCAGCTTTTGTCTTTACTTTAGGAGTCTTGGCTTTTTGCCGTTATGCCGGTATGGTGCGCGGGACAATACTTTTTATATTGTTTGCGGTGATTATCACGCTCAGTGTTGTTGTGTTGGAACGTGTATTCTATCCAAACACCTGTGTCTATCGCAAATGGAAAATACGGCGCAAAATAAATTGGCAACGCGTTTTTTATAAAGAAGTAACACTTCTGGTAACTATGGGAATTATCGGCTTTTTTTATTGGCTGTTGCCTATGTATGATAAACAAACAGAATTTACCGATGAATATTTACCTTTTTTGAAATATTTGGTGCCGTTTATGTCGGTGAGCAGTGTGCCGTATTTTGCTTTGATGGATAAAATAGATGAAAAACCGGATGATGTCTATTACCGAATCGGTGACGGTATTTTGCATTTTAAAAAAACGGTGTCGCGGTTTGAACTTGGAAATTATATTCGCAGTTGGTTGGTAAAAGCTTTTTGGTTAAGTTTGATGCAGCCATATATGGTAAATGATATTTATTGGTTTTTAACGGTTTCGTGGGAAAAAATAAAGGGCTCGCCGATTGAGTGGTTTTGGGCGGCTGATTCATTTTGTTTTTTTATTGATTTGGCATACGCCTCAACCGGTTATCTGGTTAATTTGAAAATTTTGAACACGCAAACACGCACGGCAGAGCCAACTCTGTTTGGCTGGATTGTTGCGGTTATGTGCTATTGGCCTTTCTGGGGAATTTTGTTCTATCCGTATTTCTTTGATTATAATCATGTCGGTTGGATGATGGTTTTCCAAACAGGTAGTGCTATGTGGTGGATTTGGTTCGTATTGATTATCTTGTTGGAATTTTTGTATGCCATGGCAACAGTTGCTGCCGGTATTCGTTTTTCAAATTTAACGTATCGTGGTCTGTGGAACACCGGCTTGTATAAATATACTAAACACCCGGCGTATGTGTATAAAAACATCAGTTGGTGGCTGATCGCTATGCCGTTTATGGCAAGCAGTTGGCAGATGGCTCTTAAATTGAGTTTGTTGTTGCTCGGAAATAATCTTATTTATTACTGGCGGGCTAAAACGGAAGAGCGACATTTGTCGCATTATCCTGAATATGTTACTTATGCACTTGAAATGAATGAAAAGAGCATTTTTCGCGGAGTAGCACGGATTCTAACGTTTTTGAAGTACAAAACACCAACTTCAAACGAGCGAATATTTTAATTTTTTCATAAATTGTAAAAATTAATGCTTGATATCTTGAAAAAAAGATGCTACATTCTACCGTATAAATAAAATTATTTACGTTTAATAATTATGCAAAAAGAAAAAGAAAAGAAAGTGACATTAAGTCTAAGTCACGAATTTTGCGTTAAGTTACGCGGTGAGATCTCTCGTTATGGATTGAAGACCATTATAAGAGAGATGGTGATTGATAATCAAAGCGAGAAAACAGCTCTTAAAAAAGCTTACATTTCTCGTGAGTGCAAAAAGAACGCCTTTAAGGGAAAGTTCTTGGAGGCGTGTGTTGACGTCGTCGCGGCTGAGCGCACGATGGTTGGACCAGTGCTCGACCTGAAGAAAGAGTTGGGCTTGGTAACAATGTAACAAAAAAACTGTTGGGGTCATAATAAGGGAACCCAACAGTTTTTTTTATTTTCTGTTTTTTATCCTGTCACTCTTGCCTGTTTTTTTATCCTGTCACTCTTGCCCGATAGGGCGAGAGTCTCATGCAATTCGGCACTGGTGCAAAAACGAGGGAGATTCTCCCCCTCGTTACACTCGGTGAAGAATGACAGTAGAAAAATATC
>JAKSUO010000012.1 GCA_024408895.1 Alphaproteobacteria bacterium
GTGGGCGCCGGTTTGGGTATGTCTTGGTTGAAGGCACGACTGGTTGAAAATAACACCAAGGTATTGAATAAGCATGTAACCAATTTGGCATGGCAAGTTATGGCCGGTGTTGTATATCAAATTAACAATCGTTGGGCAATTGATGCCGGATATCGTTATGCTGACTTAGGTCGTGTACGTAAAACCTTTGGTGACGGCGATGTTGCTAAATTTGCGGCTAGAGAACATGACTTTATGCTTGGCGTAAGATTGTCTTTCTAATTATCTTAGACGTCTAAATTTGCAAGGGGTGCTTTAAGCACCTCTTTTTTGTTATTTAGGTATAGGCAAAAGTTTTATTGTAAGACTATCATCTGCTGACTATTTCAAAACTTGATAAAAACAATAAATGAGGCAGGCATGTATAAGTCGGTAATGATTTTTGCAATACCATTAGCTGCAATCATCGGATTTTACGCATATCACGTTGTTGATGCGCATGCTGATAATGCCAAAACATTTTTAATTGCCGAAACACAAACACCTGTCCAAAATATTTATAAACGACAAGGAGAAAAGCAAATGGCAAATGAAAATACACAAACATCGGCGGAAGTTAAAAAACAAAAATATTCCGAGGCGTGGAATAAAACCAAATCGTTTAGTGCTGAAACGTGGGATAAAACCAAATCTTTTAGTGCTAAAACGTGGGATAAAACCAAATCTTTTAGTACGATTGCTTGGGATAAAACAAAATCATTAAGCGCAGAGGCTTGGGGAGTTACCAAAGAGGCGGCTGATGATATTTATGATGCAATTATGTGCGATGAATGTTGCACCAGAGAGCGGATTAACGCAAAGCAACAAGAAAAAAATACCGCACCTGTGTCTAAAGAAAAAAACAATTAAAGACGATATAAAAATTTTTAAGGAGAAAATAAATGGGTGAAATGGCTAAAAAAATAGTGAAAGTTGATTTAGAGGATTTAATAAACACTCTGAATGAAGCGTATGCCGAAGAATGGTTGGCATATTATCAATATTGGCTTGGAGCAAAGGTCGCAATAGGATTACAACGTTCGGATTTAGTTGCGGAATTTTCGGAACACGCCAATGAGGAGTTAAAACATGCCGGATGGATTGCCAATCGCATTATTCAGCTGGGCGGAACTCCGTTGTTGCGTCCGTCTGAGTGGGAAGAAAAAGCCCATTGTAAATATTTGGCACCGGATAATTTTGATGTGGCGTCACTGTTACACGATAATTTGGAAGCTGAACGTTGCGCCATCACTCGTTATGAAAGTTTGTGCAAGGAAACAGACGGGCGCGATTATGAAACTTTCCGAATTTCGGAGAAAATTTTGCAAGAAGAACTGGAACACGAACAAGAATTGGAAGATTTTGTGGCCGATTTAGAAATGTCCAAAAGATTTATACAGGAATAACAGTCGTTATTTAAATTAAATATATCTTAAACATTAAATGTTATTTTCCTTATAAACAGGTTCAATTTATAAGGTAATGATAATGAAAAATATATTTAAAATAATGTTTTTGGCTGCGGTGGCTTTGGGCTTAAATGCGTGTTCCACCATGACAAATAATCAGGCATCACCGGAGCGTTACAGTGACTTGCATTTTGATAACAAAAAGCCGATACAGTTGATGGTGAAGACAATAAATGTCAAATCTGAGTTTTCGCCTTCGTTTACCCGACCTAATGTTGAGCATTTATTCCCGGTATCTATTGAAAAAACGGCTAAAACATGGGCAAAAGAGCGTTTGGAAGCAGCCGATTTTGCTTCCAATCGCACGGCGGAATTTATTATTAAGGATGCCAGTGTGACGGAGCATGAAGAAAAAGCCGAACAGCTTTTAATGAAAGATCGTTTGAAATATCATGCAAATTTAAAAGTTACGTTAGTTGTTTTAGATAATAAAGCATCCGGGCAAGCAACAGTTGAAGCTTATCGCGAGTTGACAATGCCTATTGATACAAATATTGAAGACAAGGAAAAGCACTGGAACGAAATGGTTGTGAAGTTGTTCCAAGCTTTTGATGAACGTATGGATGCTGATATTCATCGTTATCTGAATATGTATATCAAAGATGATCACTCTATCACATCATTCTGATAAAACAATGTTTCAAAGCAAAACCGAGAATAATTGAAATTCTCGGTTTTTTAGTGTTCATAAAAATATAGTATAAGTTGTTAATTTTTAGAAGATTTGACTTCTATCTTCTTGAACTTTTGCTTTTCTTCCGTAGATTTTGGAATTGAAACATTTAGCACACCGTTGTTATATGTTGCCGTGGCTTTATTATAATCCAAATCCCACGGTAACGGAATGGTGCGCTTAAACATTCCGTATGTAATTTCGGAAAAATAAGCATCTTTTTCCGTTTTTTCATAGGTGTTTTTCTTTTCACCGCAGACGGAAAGATATCCGTCAGACGACACTTTTAAATCCAAACTTTTTTCATCAATTCCGGGCAATTCAGCCATTACATTAACGGCTTCCTTGTTTTCGGCTACTTGAATACGCGGTTCGGTTTCCGCTGCCGTGAGATCACTATGAAAAGCGGGTGTATCAAAATAATTCCAAAAATAATTCATCAAATTTGAAAATTCATTGGCACGCGTTATCGGCATAAAATCCTGATGACTGCGTGCGTGATTTGTTGAAACCACATTTTTCATGCTGTCACCTATTTACTGATTTCAACGTCAAGTTCTTCTTCATAGCTGCTTCCTTTTTGCGAACAGCCGCAACCGCCGGCACTGTGTGAAGAAGATGTTTGACAAGACGTTTTACCAGATGAAGGTTTTTTATTGATTTTCATAGCATTTATCCTTTATTTTGTTGAACAATGCAAAATCATTTATGTTTTGCAACATAGAAAATAAATATGAAAATCTGCAAAAAAAGGTATCTCTTTTGTCAGTTATACCAATGGCTATTTTTCTTTTGTTTCGTGATATGATTTTTCTGTATTGACATTCCAAACGGCGGCTTTGTTTTTTTCTTGCCCCAAAATGTGCTTAACAGCTAAAAACGAAGTTGCCATGGAATGATCCATATTATTGTATCGGTGCTGTCCGTTTCTGCCGACACAATATAAATTTTCAAACATATTAAGGTAAGATGTTAGTTGATCTATATCTTTATAAGTGTCAAAATAGGCAGGATAAGCCTTGGCCACGCGTTCAACATGTGCGTCTGTAATATCTTCCGGAGTAAAAATAACTTTCATTTTTAAGAGTTCATCGGCGGCAAATTTTTGCCAATCGTCATCACTCATATTCCAATATTTATCGCCTTCCGTGCAGAAATATTCCAGACCAATCCAGACAGTGTCCTCCGGTTTTGCCACCAAATAAGGCGACCAGTTGTTAAATATTTGAATCCTCCCGAGCTTCACATCGGTATTTTGTACATAAATCCAACAATCCGGCACAATGTTATTCAGTGTTTTAAATTGTGTTTTATTTTTTAGGTTGAGCCTTTTTACAAGCAGACCGACAGTAACAAAATCTCTGTATGGTAAACCGTTGGCGATGTCTGATATTTTTTGCGGCACATTTTCCAAGCCGGCCACCAAATCTTTCAACGGCATGGAAGAAATCACAATATCGGCATCTAATGTTTCGGTTTTACCGTTTTTTTCATATATAACCTGCGTTAATTTGTTTTCTTGACAACTAAACCGAGTAACTTTGGCGTTTTTGATAATATTGCCTCCCATTTTTTCAATTTTCTCGGCGGCGGTTTTCCACAATTGTCCCGGACCGTATTTCGGGTAACTGAATTCTTCAATCAATGATGTTTCCACTTGCTTATTTTTCATTGGGATTAATTTAGAAAAGATATTCTTAAATATGGCAACAATTGATAATCCTTTAACGCGTTGAGAACCCCAATCGGCAGAAATATCACGCGGATGTCTGCCCCAAAGTTTTTCGGTATAGCTTTCAAAAAACATATGGTAAAGTTTTCGTCCGAAACGATTGATATAAAAATTTTCCAATGATGTTTCCGGTAATTTGCGTATCAGAGTGCGAAGATAACTGAAACCGGCAATCATTGTAGTAAATAATCCCATATTGAGAATGGTGTTGAGATTCATTTTGACAGGATAATCAAAAAAATGATGTTTGTAATAAATGCGCGAAACGCGACGTCGTTTGAGCATTACAATATCTTCCTGTTCCGGATTCGGGCCGTTAGGGCTAAGCTCAAAAGCGCGGTTAGTGCGGATGTCGTCAAAAGACGGCGCACCTTGTAACGGCATTAATTTATTCCACCAGTCGGTAACCTCAACATCTTTGGAGAAAAAACGATGACCGCCGATATCCATACGATTACCGTTATGACAAACCGTGCGCGAAATACCTCCGATATAATTACTTTCTTCCAAAATGGTAACAGTATAATCATTGGATTTTGTTAAGAGTTCATAACCGGCGGTGATTCCGGCAGGACCGGCACCTATAATGATAACTTTCTTCATCTTTTCTCTCCTTTAAGGTAGTATAATCAAAAATAATTTAAAAAAAATGAAATTTCTAAATATTGAGAGTATTGCTTTTTTTCTCAAAATTACCTACATCAAAAAAAGGGGATTTGTATGAAAAAATATTTCTGTTTTCATTGCCAACAAGATGTTACGCCATACAAAATTTTGAAATGGCGAATATGTCCGCAGTGCAAAAAAATTATGAGCGATACCGGAGACGGATTCTATCGGGTGTGCGATAAGTGCGGTTCAAATATGCCGTCGGATGCGCAATATTGCCTGCAATGCGGCCATAATTTAATTGGTGGCGCCGATAAGAATACCGATATGGATAAATTTATGTCACTGTGGCGCAAAAATATGTGGCAAAATAGTTTACTGAGTATATTACTTTTGTTTTCAGCGTTGCTAATTGTTTCCGTTATTTTATATTTTTCTTTTTATTTCATTATTGTATTTGCGGTATTAGGAGCTGTTATCGGATTAACAAGATACTTCATCAATCTGTTTAAATAAAATTTTTCCGATTTTACACCTGAATATTGTCAGTTTAATGAATGGATTTTTGATGTTGTGCCGAATGTTTGGACAAAGAGTTCAGCGGGACTATCGGTAGTTTAATTAAAAATTCCGATCCATCGTCTGTTGTCGCCAGACAAGAACCATATAAAACTGCGATGTTTCCTTCAATAAATGCAGTATCCTCAAATTCAATGTCTTCGCCTGATTCCAAATCCGGCATTTCACCGTGAAAACCGAAAGACAAATCATATCTTCTGTCACCTTTATCATTGGTAATGCAAAGATCTTTTTTCAACAAACGTATTTTTTGATTTGAATTGTTTTCTATACGCAAACAATAACCCCATAAAGCATGATTATCGTCGGTTTCATCAAGCATTTCCTGAAAAGCCGAAACCAAAATATCACCAGTTTGCGCTGTTAAATAATCATAATTTTCAGATTCAAGCATAATAAAATCCCCTTAAATTTGATTAAGGATTCATTAACTATTTAAAAAGTTCAAGAGGATTCTGAAGTTATACCGAGACTTATACACAGATTATTTTACTCTGCCGTAAATATCTTCAAAGCGGATAATGTCATTTTCATCTAAATTTTCGCCGGTTTGGATTTCAACAAATATCAAAGGGGCAGATGCCGCATTTTGAATACGATGTTTTGTTTCTGCCGGAATATAAACGGATTCTCCGGCTTTTTTTATCATTTCAACATTGCCTAAAGTCACAATGGCTTCACCGGCAACGATAATCCAATGCTCATTGCGAAAGTGATGCAGTTGCAAAGACAAAATGCCGCCACTGTTGACGGATATACGTTTAACACAGAAATCTTCCGCACAATCGGTTACTTCCCAAGTTCCCCACGGACGGGTATCTTTTTGACCGCGCATATAGTTGTTCGCCATTTGACTTTCCTTTTTTTAGGGTTTACATAAGCTAAAAAATAGTATAAACAAAAAAGCAAATGTTGCAACATTAATTTTGCGGATGAAAAAATGCGTACATCTACGGCCGTCAGCGAAGCATTAGCCATTCAACGCGCAATAAGCGCCGAGTTGGCCAAACAAACGTCTGTATCTGAAAAACTGGAAAAGATTTTAAAAACTTTTGCGGAAACAACAACTGTAAATTCTGCTTTGTTGTATTCAACTGTTGATGAAAATTATTTGGAACTGATGGCATCTTATAACGCCGATGACTACAAGACAAACTTGCGTTTTAATGAAGGTTGTATCGGACGTTCTGCCGGTTTTTGCCGTTCCGATAGCGCGGTTGAAAATGGTAAGTCCGTGCTGAGTATGCCTATTTTGAGGCAAAACAGCACCATTGGGGCGATTGTGCTTATACGTCATAACGAGAACGGATTTACGGATGAGGAAATCACTTTTGCCGAAACCGTGGCATTATCCTTGCCGGATTTGTTATCTACTAAAGAATTTACCAAACACCGAAATTTGATTATTCATGAAAAAGGTATTGCGGTGCGTGAGGTTCTACGCGGAACGAGGCTGAATAAAGGATATGGTGTCGGACGGGCAGTGGTACATCATCGCCACCGCGAAATTACCAATATTTTTGCCGAAAACGCAGAAGTTGAAAAGACAAAACTGGCTGAAGGCCGGCAACGTATGATTGCTTATTTGGATGAAAGAATTGCACAGGCCGGCAATTATATCGGTAATTCGGCGGAGATTATGGAAATCTACCGTATGTTTGTGATGGATAAAGGATGGTATAAAAAAATTACCACCAATATTGAACTCGGATATACCGCAGAAGCTGCCGTGGAACATGTGTATGAGGATATGTGGAAAAATTTGTCGGCAACAAATGACCCGTATATTAAAGAAAGAATTTATGATTTAAGGGATGTTTCCGATAAGTTGCGTGCATTTATCAGCGGTGAAGAAAATAAAATACAAATTTCCACGGACGAAGATATCATTATTATCGCACAAAGTATGGGGCCTGCCGATTTAATGGATTATAACTACGAAAAAATTCGTGGCTTAATTATTGAAGATTGCACACCGACAATGCATGTTGTTATTGTGGCAAAAGCACTTAATATTCCGGTAATTGCCAAAGTGCACGGTATATTTAAGGAAGTCAAAGCCGGCGAAATTATCGCAATTAACGGCGCAACGGCTGAAGTATATACGCATGTGTCTGAAAAACTGATTAAAGAATATCAAAAAAAATCCGTCAGTCTTAAAACAGTTCTGGCTGATTTACAGCAGCTGAGCACTTTGCCGAATAAAACCAAGGACGGTATTAAAATAAACTTGGCCCTCAATTACGGTTTGGAATTGGATTATGATTATATCAAACCGACAAAGTGTGACGGCATCGGATTATACAGAACGGAAATTACTTTTATGTCTTCCGAAAAAATGCCTGATGTTGAAAAACAGGTCGCACAATATAAACGTTTGTTTGATGCGGTAGGTAATAAAAAAATTATTTTCCGCAGTTTGGATGTCGGATCAGATAAATTTTTGCCTTATTGGGGGGGAATGAAGGAAGATAATCCTGCCATCGGGTGGCGCTCAATTCGTATTACATTGGACAGACGCGCCATATTGCGTCAGCAAATGCGAGCAATGTTGCGTGCCGCAGCAGATAAAGAACTTAATGTTATGTTTCCGATGATTTCAACGTTGCAGGAATTTTTGGACGCCAAAGAAACTTTGTTGTTGGAATATGAAAAAGAAAAACAACGCGGTAACCCAACTGCGAAAAATGTCAAAGTCGGGATTATGGTAGAAGTGCCATCAGTTCTGTTTCAATTGGATGATATTTATCAACACGTTGATTTTGTGTCGGTTGGCACAAATGACCTATACCAGTTTGCCTTTGCTTGCGATCGTGGTAATCCTCGGCTTTCTGAAAGATATGATGTTTTATCGGCACCGTTCTTAAAATTGATGAAGCTGATTGTGGACAAGGCCAACCAGTACAAAGTTTATTGTTCAGTGTGCGGCGAAATGGCCGGCAATCCGCTGGAAGCATTGGCGCTCATCGGGTTAGGGTATCGCAATCTGTCGGTATCCGGCGCGTCTTATGCCGCTGTTAAGAAAATGATTAACAGTATGAATGTAGAAGATGTTGAAGATTATATCAAAACGCTGTTGAAATCATCCAAAACAAGTGTCCGTTCGCAATTGATGGCCTATGCGTATGATCATACTATTGCAATTGATTAAAATTTATGTTATAAGCGCACAGCAGGAGAAAAACAGTGGAAGAAACTAATATGGAAAATGAAACGCAAACCGTGGGCGAAATGATTCGCAATGCACGCTTAAAACAAGAAAAAACAATCGGAGATGTCTCTGATGAGCTATGTATTCGTAAGGCTTATGTGGAAGCCATAGAAAATATGGACTTGTCACAAATGCCGCAAATGCCCTATGCGATTGGTTTTGTTCGGAGTTACGCCGATTATCTCGGACTTAACAGTAACCGTATTGTCTTTTTGTATCGCAAGGCAATTGTAGGGGATACCGCCGAAGAAGATGAAAATATACCTAATGATGAACCGTCCGTGCCGAATTTGAAACATTTGCTGATTTCCTTTATCGGTTTAGTCGCTGTTTTTGTAATCTGGACGTCTTGGCCGATATTTGATAAAGACACACAAGAAAATAATAATACGCAAGAAGAAACTGTTGTTCCGGAGCCGGAAATTGTAGATGCCGAACAAACAGCGGCGGAGATCACTTCCGAGGAAAGTTTAGCGGATGAAAAAATTGCTGAAAAAGAAGATACCGAAGAAGAAAAGGTTGAAAAGACAACGGTAGAAAATGTAAAAAAAGTTAAAATTGTTTTGACCGGACCATCGTGGATTGAACTGAAACAAGATGGTAAATCCTTGCTGAATGGTGTTTATCGCAAGGGCTTTGAATATGAACTGACAATGGGTAAAGGGCAAATTATAACTGTCGGCAGACACTATAATGTTCGCTTTTACGTTGACGGAAAACAAACAAAAGTTCTGTCTGCAATCAGAAACAGAGATGTTAAAATAGATGAAGTTATAAAATAAATACCGAAAATTTGAAAAATATGTGGCATTTATGGGCAAATACAAAAATGTCGTGGTTGAGGTTTTCGAAATCGGTTAGGGAATTAAAAGATGAATTTTGAAGAAAAACTTGCTAATGTGGTTAATCGCTATGAAGAGGTGCAATCATTACTGACAACAATAACCTCTCCTGAAGAGTTGGTAAAGTTGAATAAGGAGTTGTCGGTTTTAGAGCCGGTGGTTGACGCTATTAAAAGTTATAATCATCAGTTGCAAATTATGCGAGATGATGAAGCGATGATTAATGATGCGTCTTTAGATAAAGAAATGCGCGAAATGGCCGAAGCTGAATATTATGAAGCCAAAGAACAATTGCCGGCATTGGAAAAAGAAATTAAAGTTTTGTTGTTGCCTAAAGATGCCGATGACGAAAAAAACGCTATTTTGGAAGTTCGCGCCGGTACCGGTGGTGATGAAGCGGCTCTTTTTGCAACGGTTTTGTTTGAAATGTACCAAAGATATGCGCAAAAACAAGGTTGGCAGTTTGAAATGTTGGATGCTAACGAAAATGGGTTAGGCGGTTATAAAGAAGCCAGTGCCAAAATTACCGGCAAAGATGTTTTTGCAAAATTAAAATTTGAATCCGGAGCGCATCGTGTTCAACGCGTTCCAATCACCGAGTCGCAAGGCCGAGTCCATACTTCGGCGGCAACAGTTGCTGTTTTACCGGAAATTGAAGAAGTTGATATGTATATTAATCCTACGGATTTGAAAATTGATGTTTATCGTGCCTCAGGGGCCGGCGGACAGCACGTTAACCGCACGGAATCGGCTGTTCGTATTACGCACTTGCCAACTGGAATTGTTGTTCAATGCCAAGATGACCGTTCGCAGTTTAAAAACAAAGAAAAAGCGATGAATCACTTGCGCGCCAGATTATATGACGAACAAAAAGCCAAAATAGACGCCAGTTATTCCGAAAAGCGTAAATTACAGGTTGGTAGCGGCGACCGCAGTGAGCGGATTCGCACATATAACTATCCGCAAGGCCGTGTGACGGATCACAGAATAAACCTGACGCTGTATAAATTGGATGAAGTTGTTTCAGGTGAAGCTCTTAACGAAATTATAGATGCTTTGATTGCAGAAGATCAAGCCGAGCGTTTGGCTGAAATTGATTAATAAAACTTACACACGATGGTAAGGATGATGGTTAATAATTGTCTGGATTCTGTAAATTTGTTCGGATAATACGGCGCGCATCAATATATGCGGCAACGTTAGCTTGCCGAAAGAAAGAATTAAATCAGCCTTGTCACGGGTAGATTGCAAATGCCCGTCGGCACCACCGATTAAAAAACAGATTTCGGAACAACCGCTCACAATCCAGTTTTCAACTTTTTCTGCCAATTCCGGACTGGAAATATTAACTCCACGTTCATCCAAAACAATTACTTTGGCCCCGTCCGGAATGGAATGTTGCAAAAATTCTGCTTCGTCTTTTTGATTTGAATTGTCTTGTTCTTTAATAACAATATCCCAGCCTGAGCGCTTAATATATTCGGCAATGATTGCCGCTTCGGGCGCATTTTTTTTGCATTTTCCGATAGCTGCTATTACAATCTTCATAGTAACTCAAACTGATTTATTCTTGGCGCAAATTGGCAACAGATTGCCACATTTTTTCTAAATTATAGAAAGTCCGCACTTCCGGACGAAAGATATGGACAATGACATCAAAAGCATCAATCAACACCCAATCGGCTTTATTTTCACCTTCGGTTGTGCTTTTGTAACCGGATGCCTTGAGATTTTCTTCAATTTTTTGCGCAATTGAGGCAACATGGCGATTAGAAGTGCCGTTTGCCACAACCATATAGCTGGCAATAGATGTTTTGCCTTCCAAGTCAATTACAACAACATCTTCGGCTTTCATATCGTCTAAGGTGCTTGTTACTATTTTCAAAATTTTGTTATCTTCTTGAGTGTTTTTTACCACTTTGATTCTCCTTTTAGTCTAATGGCGACCATGGTTTAGCCGGTGCTTCGGCAATGTTATCTTCAGTTTTCTGAGCAGTTTTTTTCAAAGTTGTCACAAATTTGCTGACCGCACTTAAACATGGCATTAAATCTCGTTGAGCAACTGCGGAAATTGCGAAAATTTCATTTTTTGTGACTTTTTGCAATGCTTTGATTTTCTCGCTTGTTTCTTCGGCAGTTAATGCGTCACATTTATTTAAAGCAATAACTTCCGGCTTGTTTTTCAGCTTATCGCTATATAATTCCAGCTCACGGCGAATAATTTTGTAATCGGCGGCAATATCCTCGGAAGTGCCATCCAGCACATGCAAAAATACGGAGCATCGTTCCACATGTTTTAAAAATCGGTCACCGAGTCCCGTACCTTCATGCGCGCCTTCAATTAACCCTGGAATATCGGCCAAAACCATTTCTTTACCGTTAATCCATGCCACTCCCAAATGCGGATGAAGTGTGGTGAACGGATAATCGGCAATCTTTGGACGTGCTGAAGTAACTGCCGATAAAAAGGTTGATTTTCCGGCATTCGGTAACCCGATTAAACCGACATCGGCAATAATTTTCAAGCGCAACCATACCCATATTTCTTCGCCAGGTGTTCCCGGACCGGCATAACGCGGGGCCTGATTGGTGGAAGTTTTAAAACGCGTATTGCCTAAACCTCCTTTGCCACCTTTGGCAATTAAAAAGCGTTCACCGGCTTTAACCATATCTTTCAACACGGTTTCGCCGTCATTAGCAACAATTTCGGTTCCGACAGGTACTTTGATGATTAAATCTTCACCTTTATATCCTGTCATCTCCGAGCCCATGCCCTGTTGACCTTTTTGCGCCTTAAAATGTTGTTGATAGCGAAAATCAATAAGTGTGTTTAAATTTTCAACCGCTTCAAAATAAACGCTGCCGCCGTCGCCACCGTCACCGCCGTTTGGTCCGCCGAATTCAATAAACTTTTCGCGACGAAAGGCCACGCAACCTTTTCCGCCATCGCCGGCTTTGATATATATTTTTGCCTGATCCAGAAACTTCATTGTTTTAATCCGTCACTTGAGTAAAAATAAAGGGGCGCGAGGCCCCTTTAAAAAGTTTTTGTTAAAACTTATTCGGTAACAACAGAAACATACACTTTGCTGTCGGCCTTTGTTTTAAATTCAACTTTACCTTCGGAAGTTGCGAAGATTGTGTAATCTTTACCCAAGCCGACATTTTGTCCCGGATGATACTTAGTACCACGTTGACGGATGATAATGTTTCCCGGGATAACCGCTTCACCACCGAATTTCTTTACACCCAAACGACGACCTTCAGAATCGCGACCGTTATTAGAGCTACCACCAGATTTCTTATGTGCCATAACGTTTTCTCCCTATTACTTACCTAAAATATCCGTAATCTTAACGATTGTGATATTTTGTCTGTGACCATTTTTACGACGATAGTTTTGTCTTCTTTTTTTCTTGAAAACAATAACTTTTGCATCTTTTGCTTGTTTTACAACCAAAGCTTTAACGCTGGCGCCTTTAACCAATGGTGTACCGATTGTGGAATCCAAGGCTAAAACTTCGTTGAAAACAACTTCTTTTCCTTCTTCACCGGCGATTTTTTCAACTTTAACAACATCACCTGTTGTAACGTTATATTGTTTACCGCCTGTTTTAATTACTGCGTACATATTCTTTCACCTATTATTTAAACATAAAGCAATGCCCTGTAATATACATAAGTTTTTATTGCTGTCAACAACAAAATAACGATTTTTTTAATTTTTTCATTTTTAAGGATTGAATACCGAAAACTCTTTGTATTTCGCATAATTTCGGTACTTAAGGTAATTTTGTGGACAAACCGTTTTTTTTCTTGAGTCGTTGCTTAATATATCTATACTCACCATAAACGATAAACTATATAAGGAAAATGATATGACAAATAAATATGCCGGTACACAAACCGAAAAAAATTTGGCAACCGCCTTTGCAGGTGAAAGCCAAGCTCGCAACAAATATACATACTTTGCCAGCGTTGCAAAGAAAGAAGGTTATGAGCAAATTTCCGCTATTTTCTTGAAGACGGCGGAAAATGAAAAAGAACACGCTAAAATGTGGTTTAAAGAATTAGGCGAGTTGGGAACAACAGCCGAAAATTTGACGGCAGCCGCCAATGGCGAAAACTACGAATGGACCGATATGTATGACGGGTTCGCCAAAACAGCTGAGGCTGAGGGATTTTCCGCATTGGCTACCAAGTTCCGTGCAGTTGCCGCTATTGAAAAAACGCATGAAGAAAGATACAGAGCTTTGTTGAACAATGTTGAAACAAAGCAGGTTTTTGCTAAATCTTCGGTTAAGGTTTGGGAATGTCGTAATTGCGGACATATTGTTGTCGGCACCGAAGCACCGGCTGCTTGTCCTGTTTGCGCACATCCGCAGAGCTATTTTGAGATTAGAGAAGAAAACTATTAAGTTTTTTATGCGGTTGTTATTAAGGCTGAGATTTTCTCTCAGCCTTTTTTATTGCTTTTCTTTTGTGAAACGATTTAATATTCGGTATAAAGCCGGTCGCATAAATTTACCTTGCCAAAGACCTCGTTTATGTTCTTGTGCTTCGTCTTGTGCTGTTTGATATGCTGTTTCACGATACATAACGGCCCAACCGGAGGAAACCAATGCTTTATTTAATGATTTTCCGTTCACAAAACATTCGCACAATTCGCGCCCATATTTATCTTTTTGTGGCAGACATTGACATTCAGGATGACCGTTTTGTAAAAAATTTGCGGCAAATTCCATTGCTTTTTGCCCGCAATCATATTCTATTTCATTTTGATTTTTACACATTTGTGAAAATTCAGGCGCATCAATACCATTGAGGCGAATTCGCCTTTTCCCGATTTCCAAAGAATCGCCATCAATCACCTTGATTTCGGCAACAACGGAAAAGGGAAACACGCTTAACAACAGCAATATAATCAAAAATTTTTTCAATTTTTTCTCCTAAAGTCATTGTAAATGTTATTTTTTTTATGTGCAATCACATTTTATTTACTTTTCATTCATATAATAATGTTATCTTAGAGTAAATATCTGTAAACCAGTTTGTCAAAGGTAATAAAATGTTAAAAAAATCAGTAATCCTTACGCTAGTATGTACGGCATTGTTGGGTTGTGAATATACGAGCGGCGAATCTGCTTATGATTACGATCCGATAATTGTGCAACAGGCGCAGCTGCAACAACCACAGGTTAAAATGCCGACATCGGTTGTAATATGCCGAGCCAAACAGTGCGCGCCGGCAAAACTTTCCATGAGCAAAGAGTTTATATATAATACGCTTTTGCATATGTTGGACAGTAATGCACGCGAAAAAGCTTTGGTTTGCACCGGTGATCCGAATACACATGCCTGTACAGAAGATTTTATATCGCTGCCGGTAACGATTGGCATAACGCCGGCGTATATGTATATTGATGACGTAAAGATTGCCGATGTATCCATTAATCAGCAAAACACCATGGCTTTGAATTTGTTGTTAAATTGGAACGTGACGTATAACGGACAGACACCGACGTGCCGTCCGAGCAAAACGTTGCTTTATGCCAAAAATGTGAACAATATCATTATGGAAGATGAGGGATATTCATGCCGTATGACCACGATTGGTACCACCACCATAAAAACAATGTTTGCAATTGATTATGTGGATTTGGATTATGGCTATATTGGCGGATTCTATTCCATTGGCTTATCCGGACCGGCATTTGGCGGCGGTTCGGGATATATGATGTTGCGTTTGCCTAAAGACGTTACCATTGAAGCAAAAGATTTTGCTGTCGGCAAAGGGGATGTCGCGAAGGGCGATTACAAAACGGCGGCGCAAAATTTTGATAATGATTTACCGAAACCTGTTGCTGTGCCAAAGACGGACGGCCCTGTTCCGAACGTTGATGCAATTATAAAATATAATCATCCGGCACAGGCGTATGATACCGCCAAAAAG